>DATJYK010000197.1:0-14074 GCA_035578005.1 Terriglobia bacterium | reverse complement strand
TCCATAATCAAGTGACAATCGTCACAGCCACGCCCACGCTAAGACCGATATAACCACAGAGGACACGGAAGACACAGAGATGCACATCAACGAGATCAGCGGAGCAATCGTAGATTCGGCCATGAAGGTACACAGCGAACTCGGGCCCGGGCTTCTGGAGAGCGTGTACCTGGCTTGTCTCGTACACGAACTGAACGAAAGAGGATTTCGGACGGCAGTGCAGTTACCCCTTCCCGTCATCTACGACCGCGTTCGCTTGGATCTAGGATTCCGCTTAGATATTCTTGTGGAGGGTCTTGTAGTCGTAGAAATAAAAGCAGTCGACGCGATCGCGCCTGTACACCAAGCCAGCTTCTAACCTACCTCAAGCTCAGCGAGAAGCATCTTGGCCTCTTGATCAACTTCAACGTAGTGCACCTGCGTGACGGCATCCGCCGCATGGTGAATGGCAAGCCGCCATCGTCCCTCATGAAACCTTCCGATTCGTCGAGGGTGAATCCTCCTTCCTCTGCGTCCTCAGTGCCCCCTGTGGTGAACAGAGTTCCCTCCGAGGCCGCGGAGTCCCCTAAGGCTTCCACCGCAAAATAGGCTTCCGAGCCGCCGCCGTCTCATCCAGTCGCGAAACCCGCGTGGAATGCGGCGCATCCAGCACCATCTGTGCGTCCTCTTCCACTTCTTCCGCAATCGATTTCATGGCGTCGATGAACAGATCCATCTCTTCCTTCGATTCGCTTTCCGTCGGCTCAATCATCAGCGCCCCGGGCACGATTAGCGGAAACGCCGTCGTATAAGGATGGAATCCGTAATCGATCAGCCGTTTCGCGATATCCATCGTGCGCACGCCCTTTTTCGCCTGCACCTTGTCGCTGAAAACCACCTCGTGCATGGTAGGCGTGGCATACGGCAGATCGTACGTGCCTTCCAGTCCGTTGCGGATATAGTTCGCGTTGAGCACCGCGTCCTCAGTGGTCTGCCGCAAACCGTCAGGGCCATTCGCCTGAATGTAAGCCAGCGCCCGCACGAACATGCCGAAGTTGCCATAGAATGCACGCACGCGCCCCACCGATTGCGGACGCTCGTAGTCAAACGCCAGCGTTCCATCGGACTTTGTCACCACCACCGGTTGCGGCAGAAACGGCTCCAGTGCCTTCTTGATCGCCACCGGCCCGGACCCCGGACCTCCGCCACCATGCGGCGTCGAAAATGTCTTGTGCAGATTCAGGTGCATCACATCAACGCCAAAATCTCCCGGCCGCACCTTTCCGACCAGCGCATTCATGTTGGCGCCGTCCATATACAGCAGGCCGCCCTTGGCGTGCAGGATATCGGCAATCTTGTGAATGTCCTGCTCAAACACTCCCAGCGTATTCGGATTCGTCAGCATGAGCGCGGCGACATCCTCGCTCATCTGCGCTTCGAGCGCCGCAATGTCGACCATGCCACGCGAGTCTGACTTCAGATTCTCCACCGCATAGCTCACCATCGCCGCCGTCGCCGGATTCGTCCCATGCGCGGAGTCCGGAATCAGAATCTTCTTCCGCGCATTTCCCTTCGACTGATGGTACGCGCGCACCATCAGCAGCCCGGTCATCTCTCCGTGCGCGCCAGCCGCGGGTTGCAGCGTGATCGCATCCATCCCGGTAATTTCGATCAGCTGCTCGCTCAGTGTTTTGATAATGTGCAGCGCGCCCTGGGAAATCTTCTCCGGCTGGTACGGATGCCCGTTCGCAATTCCCTCCACGCGCGCGACCGCCTCGTTCACCCGCGGGTTGTACTTCATCGTGCAGGACCCGAGCGGATACATTCCGAGATCGATGGCATAGTTCCACGTAGACATCCGCGTGAAATGCCGGATGATTTCGATCTCGCTGACCTCAGGCATGTTGCCCAGATCTTTTCGTTCCGCCGCGCCGAGCAGCTTCGCGGAATCCACTTCCGGCACGTCGAGCGGCGGCAACTTCCACGCAGCCTTCCCTGCCGAGGACTTTTCGAAGATCAGTCCTTCGTTCTGATTGACGTGGCGTGTCGCTTTGCGGATGGTCGGCTTCATCGCGCCACCTCTTCCACTTCCTCTTTGCCCGATCGCACCGACCGTTCACTCTCCGCCACGAATCCCACCGCAGTATCAATCGCGCTGCGCGTTGTCAGCTCCGTGCAGCACCACAACGCCGCATTTCCCAGCTCTGGATAAAACTTCTGCAGCGGCAACCCGCCAACCATCTTATGTCCCAGCAGGCGGCCATTGATCGCACGCGGATCCTCGCTCGTCTGCACGACAAACTCGTTGAAGCGCGGAGTACTCGCAAACAGAACGTTCCCATGTTTCGCAAACTGCCCCGCCGCGTAAGCCGTCTTCGCCAGATTCTGCTTCGCCAGTTCTTTCAAGCCAACCTTCCCATACACAGTCATAAAGATGTTGACCATGAGCGCGACCAGCGCCTGGTTCGTGCAGATGTTCGACGTCGCCTTCTCACGCCGGATGTGTTGCTCGCGCGTCGCCAGCGTCAGCACGTACCCACGATGGCCGTCTGTATCGCGAGTCTCGCCCACCAGGCGCCCCGGCATCTGCCGGATGAACTGCTCGCGCGTCGCCAGGAATCCCACGTAGGGGCCGCCAAAAGCTACGGGTACGCCGAACGACTGCGCCTCGCCGCAGACGATGTCGGCCTCGGCGGGCGGTTTCACCAGCGCCAGCGAAAGAGGCTCACTCACCACGGCCACCAGCAAGGCGCCGTGCCGGTGAGCAATCTCCGCAATGGCCGGCCAGCGCTCGAGAGCGCCAAGAAAGTTCGGCGACTGCACCACCACGGCGGCGGTCCTGTCGTTTACCACCGCCTCAAGCGCCGCCACGTCGATCTGGCCGGAAGCCGAGTAGGTCACCTCCTCGATGTGGACGCCCTGGTGCTGAAGATACGTCTGGGTCACCTGGCGGTATTCCGGATGCACGGTGCGCGCCATCAGCACGCGCTCGCGCCGGGTGAGCCGCATGGCCATCAGAACAGCTTCGTTGGTGGCGGTGGAACCGTCGTAGAGCGATGAGTTGGCCACCTCCATACCCGTAAGCTGTGCGATCAGCGTCTGGAATTCGAACATGGCCTGCAGGTTGCCCTGACTGATCTCGGCCTGATAGGGAGTGTAGGAAGTCAGGAACTCACCGCGCAGGATGAGAGAGTCAATCACCACCGGCCGGTAATGCGTGTAAGCCCCAGCGCCGAGCAAGGACACGTAGTCGCGGGCGCTTTCGCGCGACACCTGCTCGAAGTACTCCATCAGCTCGGACTCGGAAAGCGGCCCCGGCAGCCGCAGGGGTTCCGTGAGCCGAAGGCCGGCGGGAATCTGCTCGAAGAGCTCGTCCACGGAGCTCTTGCCGAGCGCCTTCAACATCGCAGCGCGATCGGCGGGCGAATTGGGCAAATAACGCATCAGGCTGTTACCTCGGCACTCTGCGAACCCGCCAGATAAGCCTCGTACTGGTCTGAGGTCATCAGGCCGTCGATCTGGCTCCGGTCGGCGAGTTGCACCTTGATGAACCAAGCCTCGCCGTGGGGATCTTGGTTGACGAGCTCGGGAGCGTTAGCCAGTCGGCTGTTGACCGACGTCACCTCGCCCGTCACCGGCGAAAAAACCTCAGAGACCGCCTTCACCGATTCGACCGTGCCGAAGGATTCATGCGCCGTAACGTGATCGCCGCGCTTCGGCAACTCGACGAACACGATATCGCCGAGCTCGTTTTGGGCGTGGTCGGTGATTCCAATGGTGCCGATTTCCTCGTCAACACGAATCCATTCGTGGTCCTTGGTGTAGAGCAGTTCGGGTGGGTACATTTGACCTCACTTGAAAATCAGAAGCCAGAAGCGTCAGGTCTCAGGTTCCAGGTGTCAGGTGCTAGGTGTCAGGGGTGTCGTCGAATAACTAACCTAGCACTCAGCATCCCCACGCCTGGCACCTGACACCTGGAACCTGAAACCTGACGCTTCTGACTCCTGTCTCCTTACTTCGGTCTTTTGTAGAACGGCAGCGGCACCACGCGGGCAGGCGCGCGGCGGCTGCGAATTTCGATCTCGATAGTTCGCCCCGGTTCAGCGAGTCTGCGGTCGACTGCGCTTCGAGCGATATAGGCCAAGCCGATGTTCTTCTTTAGAAACGGGGCCGGTGATCCGCTGGTGACCTGACCCACTTTCTGCTCTCCAACCCAAACAGGATAGCCGTCGCGGGCGATGTTTCGGTCGGTCATTTCGAATCCGATGAGCCTCTTTCGCGTGCCCGCAAGCTTCTGATCGGCCAGAACGTCCCTTCCCAGAAACTCACCTTTCTCCAGTTTCGTGATCCATGCCAGGCCGGCCTCCATCAAGGTGGTTTCTTGATCGAGTTCGTGCCCGTAGAGAGGGTAAGCAGCCTCCAGGCGCAGGGTGTTCCGCGCGCCCAAGCCCACAGGGATCAACCCTTCATCTTTGCCGGCTTCGAGCAGAGCCTGCCACACGTGCTTCGACGGCTCCGGTGCGAAGTAAAGCTCGAAGCCGTCTTCACCAGTGTAACCCGTTCGGGCCAGCAACACCTTCACGCCGGCGCACGTGGCTTCCGTGAACCAATAATACTTAAGAGCAACCAGATCTGCGCCGCTGACCTTGGCAAGAATGGCCGGCGCCTTTGGGCCTTGCAGGGCCAGTTGCGAGTACTCGCTTGAGACGTTCCGCACCGTAGCGCCGAAGCGGTTGTGCTCGATGATCCAGGCGAAATCCAGGTCTGTGTTGGAGGCGTTGACGCATAGGAAGAAGTGGTCGTCCGCGAAGCGATGGACCAGGCAATCGTCCACCGCGCTGCCTTGCGGGTACATCAACGCCGTATACTGCGCTTGATTGATCTTGAGGCGTGAGGCGTCGTTGGAGGTGACGTGCTGGACCAGCGCAAGCGCGCCCGGGCCGCGAATATCGATCTCGCCCATGTGGCTGACGTCAAAAAGGCCGGCGCGGGTGCGGACGGCAACGTGCTCCTCAATGATGCCGCTGTATTCCACCGGCATCTCCCAGCCCGCAAAGTCCACCATCCGCGCGCCGAGACCGTGATGCACCGCATTCAGTGCCGTGCGCTTGAGCGCGATCCCCGTTGCCGTAGCCAATTGATCCCCGAAAAGGAAGCTGCAAGCTATCTACTTAAGAAAACTAACACACGGTTAAAGAGGGGGTCAAGTTGGGCCGCTAAGCCAACCGACAGTGGTAGCATCGGTTGGGTGGCCTTTGCGGCACCAAGTGTGCCATCTGAAGATGGAAGCCTCCGCTTTCATGGACGCACCAAGAACTCGCCGGCGCTTCCTCCGAAGCGCCTTGCTGGCCATTCTCGGGCTGGCCATTATCTTTGGCATCGCGCTCTACTTTCGCCCGCTCTGGGCCTGGCGCCAAACCACGCAGATTTGGCTGCGGGTTCAGGGGATCGGCAGCAGTTACGCGCAGCTCGGACCCTACCGAATTCAGTACTTCGTGGGCGGCAAGGGAAGCCCCGTGGTTTTACTGCACGGCCTGGGCGGAGAGGCTGGTGACTGGGCGCTCTCCATGCCGGCGCTCATGCGCGGTGGCTTTCGCGTTTATGCCATTGACTTGCTCGGTTATGGCCGCTCGGACCGGCCCGACGTTGATTACTCAATCGCGCTCCAGTCTGATATTGTGCGGCAGTTTCTCGACCGTCAAGGCCTCGAGCGCGCCGACTTTGCAGGCTGGTCGATGGGGGGTTGGATCGCCTTGAAGTTCGCGCTCGACCATCCCGAGCGAGTCCACCGCGTGGTGCTGTACGACAGCGCCGGAATTTCCTTCAAGCCTCCCGTTGACCCACGGCTGTTCGCCGCGCGAACGCGCCAGGATCTCCGCCGTTTATACGCTGCCCTCTCGCCCCGTCCCCTGCACATCCCTCAGTTCGTGGCCCGCGACCTTCTTCGCCAGGCGGCCGAGCGGGGCTGGGTGGTGAGGCGCTCCCTGGATTCGATGCAAGCAGGGCACGATCTGCTCGACGGGAAGCTCGGCGCCATCCACGCGCCCGTGTTGATCGTCTGGGGAAAGCAGGATGCGCTCATTCCGCTTTCCTGCGGTGAGGAAATGCACCGCGAAATGCCGCAATCCCTGCTGGTTGCTCTGCCGGGATGTGGCCACTTGGCGCCGGTGGAGTGCAGGCGCCAAACGCTGGCCGACACGATGAGATTCCTGAGGGCGGATGTGGCGCTGGTTGGCGAGCTTCGATAGAATCCTTGCTTGGTGCCCGTTGTTGTGCGTAGTTTGCTGAAGCGGTGGCCCGTGGGAACTCAAGCTCGACCCTGATAGAGCGCAGCTACAGGGACTGCCCACAATTAGTGAACTCGTTCATGAGTGAAGCGGTCGCGGCCGGCCCAAAAAGGACACGTGGGACAGGACTGGCCTTCAGGATAGTCGATGCCCTCCTCGTGAGGACATCCGATGATCCCGTCGGTGAGCACCACTGACTTCGCTCCATGATTCTGGATGCTCTTTAGGATTTGCTCCTGAACCTCAGCATCATAACGGATGTCTTCATCGGAGAAGAAGCGCTCCATCAGAGGTTCGGCGCCCTCGCGCAAAACGATGCCCAGCGCAATCTTCGAGGCACGCTTATTATCCGGACCGTATAACGCCACGGTTGCCACGGGATAGCCGCGAAACCCTTTCTTCGCTTTCTTGCCAAGCAAGTTTGAACGTGCAGAATTCCGGCTCATATCGCGCTCCCCGCTGTTGTCAATTTTCGTCAGGTGCGAGTGTACACCCTCGCATCGCATATGGCGAAGCGTAAAGGTTTTCATGTCCTGTGTAATGCGCGCGTGCGCGGCGTGCGCGGCCGGCAGCTTCTCATTCACCGCAATTCGAAGTATGATTTGGCTGACGCCAAAGTACGATGTCCACACCTGCTTCAGCTCCTCCTGCGGGAAGTAAAAATTCCCGCGTTCCTCAGGTGGTGCTCGCCACCACCGCGATGCTCACTTTCATTTCCTTCTGGCGCGCGGCAGCCATCGTCCTGAATGACTTGGCGTCGTCGGCCTTCTATGCGGGCGGCATCGCCGAAAAGGCGATAGGACCTTCGGCGCCGTGGTTCATCCTGGCAGTCATGCTGTTTGCCTACGCTGTCTGCCAGATGTACGTGGAGAGCTGCAGCATGTTCGTGCGCGGCGGCGTTTACCGCGTGGTGAAGGAGGCCATGGGCCCCACGCTGGCCAAATTCTCCGTCTCCGCCCTGATGTTTGACTACATTCTGACGGGCCCCATCAGCGGAGTGTCGGCCGGTCTGTACCTCGCCGGCTTCCTGAATGATTTGTTCCACTACGCCAAGATCAATCTGGTGCTGCCTCCCAACGGCACGGCGGCGGTTTTTGCCGCGGGCGTGACTCTCTACTTCTGGCGCGAGAACGTCAAGGGCATCCAGGAATCGAGTGAGAAGGCGGCCCGCATCATGGAGTTCACCACCCTCATGGTGGTTCTCATGATCGGCTGGTGCGGATACACGCTCTGGGTGAGGGGCGGACATCTGCCGCCTTGGCCGATTCCCGCGAACCTGCACTTTTCGCCGGAGGCGCACGGATGGTTGCACCATTTGCCGGAACTGATTGGAGTGATCGGCATTCTGGTGGCCTTCGGGCACTCGGTGCTGGCCATGAGCGGGCTCGAGACGCTCGCACAGGTGTACCGTGAGATCGAGCATCCGAAGCTGCCCAATCTCAAGAAGACTGCCTTTGTGGTCTTCATTTACAGCATGTTGTTCACCTCGCTGGTTTCGTTCTTCGCATTCATGATTATTCCCAACGCGCAGGCGCGCCTCGGCTACGCCGACAACCTGATCGGCGGCTTGGCGATGAACGTCGTCGGCTCCTTTCCTTTGCGCCTCGCTTTTCACGCTTTCGTAGTGGTGGTGGGCATCATGATCCTGGCGGGCGCCGTCAACACGGCGATCGTGGGCTCGAACGGAGTGCTGAATCGGGTTTCCGAAGACGGTGTTCTGGCACCCTGGTTTCGCCATCCTCATCCTCGGTACGGCACATCGCACCGGATCATTAACCTGGTGGTAGGACTCCAGCTTCTCACGATCTTCCTGAGCGGCGGCAATGTGATTCTGCTGGGCGAGGCCTATGCCTTCGGCGTGATCTGGAGCTTCGCGATGAAGGGGCTGGCGGTACTCGTGCTGCGTTACACCGAACCCGGCCCGCGCGAGTTTCGCGTTCCCTTGAACCCGAAGCTCGGCCGCATCGAGATCCCCATCGGCTTGGGGCTGATTACTCTGGTTCTGTTCGCCACCGCGATCATCAACCTCTTCACCAAGCAAGTAGCGACGGTCTCAGGAATCGCGTTCACTCTGATCTTTTTTGGCATCTTCACGGCTTCGGAAAAAATGTCGCGCCGCGGCGGTCCGAGACAACCGGAGCTCGACGAGTTTCACCTCGCAACCGGCGACGAGATTTCACCGAGGACCGTCGGTTGCCGCTCCGGTAACGTCCTGGTGCCCATAAGGGATTGCAATACTCTCTACAACCTTGAAGATGCACTCAAACGGCTGGACCCCAGAAAGCAAGACGTGGTGGTGCTGCATGCCTATCAGGTAGCGCGGGCGGGTTCCGGTGAGCATCCTCTGGAGCCGGACCAGTTTTTCGCGAATGCCGAGCAGCGGATGTTTTCCAATGCGCTGAAGCTGGCAGAGAAGAACGGCAAAAGCGTCAAACTCGTTCTGGTGGCCGCAACGGATGTCTGGGACGCAGTGTTGCGTTCGGCGCAGGCGCTGGAATCGTCGGATATTGTTCTTGGGCTTTCACCCAAGACCCCGGCCGCCGAGGAAGCGCGGTTAGCGGGTCTCGCCTGGGAACGGCTGCCTACACCTCGGCCGCAACTCACCTTGGAAGTTCGCTCTCCCGACGGAGGCAAGGAGTACGTTTCTTATTTGGGGCCGCATGCGCCGCGCCTCTCCAAGAAGGAGATCGATCTACTGCATTCTATTTGGCTCGACTTCAGCAACGAGGTCCAGCCCTTGGAGCTCCATCACCACGACATCGTCCATTTCGCGCTGTTCGAGTTGGAAAAGGAGATGGCCGAAGGTAAGAGGGAAGAAGTCCTTGAGCGGCTGCGCCAGCACTTGATCGAGATTTGCCGTAGGCGCACCAAATAGCACCTGTCCAATCACATCACGTGAAAAACACCCAACGTACCTGACGACGTCCTTCTATCCCGGTGCACTGGTTCTTTCAGCGGCCTCGCGACTTTGTTCATGGGCTTCGGCCCGGCTGCGGATGAACTGGGTGAGAGCGACGCCGGCACAGATGAGGACGACTCCGCCGAGCATCGCCAGATTAAGACTCTCGTGAAGAAAGAAGTGAGCAAAAAGTGTTGCCGTGAGCGGCGTCAGCGACGAAAAAGCATTAACACGCGCGACGGGGAGCAGCCGGAGGGCTGTGAAGATACAGTAGATCGCGATCACCCCAGAGAATAAGCCACCCTCAAGAAAAGTCAGAAGACTTCGCAACGGCGTTGCGAATAGCAGGGCGCTTCGGCCCGCGACGACCACACCCACGAGACCCACTCCAACGCTTGAAAGAAACTGCAAGAGAATGGCCGTCGATTGATGCGCCCCGCGCAGTTGCCCGTCGCGCCACAGGACCCCCGAAACGCCGTAGGAAACGGCGGTGAGCGCCGCCAGGGGCAGGGCCCAATACCAACCGGATGACAAAGGGTGCCCTCGAAGCTGGCCAAAAACGAGGGACGCCAGACCGAGAGCGATCACGCCCCAGCCAATCAGCAGAAAGCCGCGCAGCTCCTCGCCCAGCATCAGCCAGGCCGCGAGCGTTCCCCAGATCACCCAAGTCTCAAGCAAGGGGACGGTGAGAATAACGCCACCCAGCCGCATGGCGAAGTAATAGAGGAAAAGACCCGCTGTGGAGAGAATGCCGGCCCAGATGAAGGGTAAGATGGCACGCCGCCCGATGTAACTCTTCGAATTCGGTTTCAACTGGCCCCAAGTGTGATGCTTCCACATCAGCACGACACCCAACGCCAGGCTCGGCAAGCCACGCAAAAATGGACCCAGCAGCGGATCGGAGCGGCTCACCGCCAGCCGGTCAAACACATTTCCACAGGCGTAGCCTAGAACCGAACCGAGGGCCCAGAACTCACCGCGCCGGCGGCTCTCATTTGCCATAGAGAATCATCATCGCACGGCCAGCGTCGGCATCGCGCAGGTGTGTTTCTTAACGTCGTCGCCCGGTTGATAGGTGTCCGACCGCCGTGTTATCCTCGCATCAGGCTCAGGACTTACATGAACCGGCCCTGATGCGGCCGCGCCGAAGTGGCGGAACTGGCAGACGCAGCAGACTCAAAATCTGCCGCTGTTTAACAGCGTGGGGGTTCGACTCCCCCCTTCGGCACCATTCGCTGTGCGCGTTCAGAGATCGTGGCATGGCTTGTTCAAAGATAGTGGCGAACCGCGCGTTTTGTTCATAGATCGTGGCGCAACCACCATCATAAGACACAAATGCGCAGGCTAGGAAACCCCAACCTGCGCACCACGTTAGAAATCTAGCCTCAGCGCCCGGCAGTTCGATTCGGCGCTCGCGTCGTCGTAGTCGCCAGCAGGCTGGCGCTGCCGTTGCTCACCGCGGAATTCACGGCGCTGATAATGTCGGGCGCCACCAACCGCCACACCTGCGGCGTCATCGGGCCATTAAGGTTGATTTGGACGTTCGTCTGATTGTTGCCGGCGTAGCCGCCGAGACCGCGCGGCGTGCCCGAGGTGGCTTCCGGAGCTCCGCGAGAGACGCCTCCGCCGGCTCCCCCGCCGCCCGATCCGCCCGCTCCGCCTCCGCCGCCCAGGGCCGCGCCAGCGCCGGCCGCCGCACCGCCGATGGCGGCCCAGATCCCGGCCGCTTCAAAGGCCAGCGTCGCATCCTTATAATCCTGGATGGCCAGATAATAGAAGCCAAGCGCAGTGCATTTCAGCACCCACAGCACAGCCTCGGCGGCAATCGAGGCGGCGGTGGATTTCACCGCTTGCTCCATGGCTTTGCCGAAGTTCGAGCCGAATACCACCGCATTAGCCGCAGCCTGCCCTAAAGCTTGCCCAACCTGTTGCAAGCCGCCAAAAGTAGTCCGAGAGAACTGCCAAGCGGCTGTATCCGCGAGGCCGAACTGCTTGATGAACTGCATCATGGGCACGGCGTTTTGCGTCCACTCCTGCGCCATGATTTTCAGGTTCATAATGATGCGCTGCTGTTCGGTAAAGAGCTGCGGTTGAACCGAAGCCAGTACCTGAAACTGCTTGGTGAAGTTGGTTAAGGGAATGATGGCGGCGTTCATCGATTGCGCCATAGTGCCGAAGGGATCAATCTTCGGCGCCGGGCCCATCCTGAACCCGGCCTCTTCGAGGTTGCCCGTCAGCAGGCCAATTAATTGCTTAAACTGTTGGGTTTCCGTCTCCTTCGTAATCTGCTGCAACGCCCTTTCAAGCTCAGTGGCGGCCAAGGTTGGAAAAACAGCTTTGGTCTTGCGGAACGCCTCGGCGATGCGCTCAGCGTCCTTCGCTTCCTTCGCGCGCTCCTTGGCGGCGCGCGCGGCCTCATCCGCTGACTTCTTATCTTCTTCCGTCTTTTTTTTCTCCAGCTCCACCAGGCGCTGGGCGCCCTCTGTCAAAGCCTCAGAGATCCTAACTTTCTCGCTGTCAAGGTTCGTGGAATCGATCCCTAGCGCCTTCAGCGTCTCTTCGATCTGGTGAATGTGCTGAATCGTCTTATCCTGCTCTTCGAGGGTGTGACCGGTGGTTTCGCTGGCTTTCTGGCGCAGGCTGCCCAGACCAATCAGGTCCTCCATGATAGATCGCAGTTGCGAAAGGCCAGCTTTCTGTTTCTCGATGGTGTCTTCGTGGGACAGGTGGTGCTCATAACTTTTCTGCAGGTAATCGTCCCACACCTTCCCGATACCCTCGGCCTCATCACGCATCTTCACGAGTTTGCCGATGGCCTCGCCGACTACGCCGATAAAGGCTCCAGCCATAGCCAGAGGGAAAATCGAAGCCATTGCCTGCTGTAGCCCCGGCATGCGGGCCAGGGCGGTAGCGATGCCCTCCGGGAGCCTGATGCCGAAAGATTCGCCAAGCAGATCCGCCGTCTCGCGCGTTTCCAGCGTTTCCATGCGCAAGCCGCGCATTTCCGTGCGCAGCGCGGTGTACTTCGCCTGCACGTCGCCGATCTTCGATTGAAGCGCTAATTTTGCCTGCTCGTCGGTAACGCCCAGAAGCTCAGCGCGCAGCCCGCCCAGCTCCTGGGTCGTATCGATGAGTTGCCTTTGGAGATTGTGAAAACCGAAGGCCGCGCTATCGGTGAGGGTGCCGAAAGAACTTGTCGCGGCGGCGCTGCTTTCTTCGACAGCTCCCTGGAAGCCCTGCAAACTGGCTTGGGCCTTGGAGGGATCAGCGTTGATTTCGAACAGCAACCCAAGTAAGCTTTCGGCCATCTTCCAAGCCTTTCCTTTTTTTCTTCACGCCATGCGCGGCGAACCCCAAGCGGCCATCGCCCTAAGATCAATGCCGCCGCCAGAAGCCGCCTTCTCGATTGCCCAACTCACCGCGAATAAGGCGTCCTCGTTATCCACCAACCAAGGCGGTATTTCGCCACGGCCAGGATTCAGTCGCACGCGCGGCTCAACAAACACGGCTTGCATGGCCTCGATCATCATCTCGGCAAACTCTAAAATCTCTTGTTCTGACGTGAGAGCTTTGCCGCGCTCTCCAACGTTCATTGTCATCCGATGGAATAGCAGCCCGTGCGCCATGATCCATTCAGGGCGAAGAGGCGCAAGTCTGACGTTGATGCCCGACTTGGGCAGCGTCACTATCTCACTGACCAATTCAGCTTCTTTCGTGTTTCGCTCGCGAAAACTTTCCGCCGCGTCCATTCGAGCCGCCTTTCCTTCTCGGCTTCGCGGCCTCGCGCGTCCAGAATTCATGGGCGCACGCGCCGCACCTTCGATAATTTGTCCTGATTTCCCCTTCATCGCGATAAGCCATTACCGGGCATCCACCGGCGCCGCACTTCGGGCACTTCGCATCCTGCATTAGAAAACAGCCCTCGATTCTTAAGTCGGAGCCGGGGGGCTATCTTAGCCCGGCTCCGACCACAACCGGCACGGAGGCACCGGCTGGATTTCGCGCGGCCTGGAGAGAGAGGCCGCGCAAAAACTTTTTTCTTATAAACCGTGCCTGTACCGCTTCCACAACGCGGGCTCGGAAAGGCGCACCTTGTCGAGGGCCTGGCGATAGGGTATTCCCTTGGTCTCCGCTATCTCTTGCGCCCGACGCGCAACTATCGCGCCCGCCTTCTCCCTCTCACTTAAATGGACGTAATTCTCTCCCGCGCCGCTCCCGTCCAGAAGCTCGGCTCCAAACGGTAGCGACCTCCCTTGGAATGTGCGGCCATCTCGGAATAACATCGCGATCTCCTTTAGCTTGCAGCCCTCGACATCTTTTGCCGTTCATAAAATTGTTGAAGCGACCCCGCTCGCGAAGCAGCGGCAATGCCCTGAACTGGCCCGGCTATGTTCTGGGTTACCTTTCGCCTCGCATCCTCCCAGGTCGCGCCGTGGGCACGCATGACGGCTGCGATCTGGCCACGCGTTTGCACGTCATCAATCAAGCTGTCGCCAGCCGGCTTCGGCGGCCTTGCTTCAGCCGACAACTCAGCAAATTGCTCTGCGGCGACGTGTACCGTATCCCCCGCAGCGTGGACGCCGTGATCCGCCAAAGTTTCCGGCAAAATCTTTGCCTCTTTCAAGGTATATGCCTTCGTGTTGCGCCGGTCTCCTAGGAACCGCGCTATCCAGCGCTCACTTTCGGCCGCCAGCCCGTCAGAAAGCGCCGCCTGCAAGCTTTCGAATCGCGACGAATCCAGCCCGTCAGGATAGACAATGAGATCGATTTCCTTTGCAGCATCCGCCATCTGAGCGGTCAGCGCTTCTCGGACCTCCAGGAGTTGACCGAGGCCATCCACGGCTGCTTCAATGCGCCTGTCAAGGCGCAACCGTTCGCGCGCCGCCTTCGCAATAGCCGCCTGCCGGCG
>DATJYK010000196.1:0-4646 GCA_035578005.1 Terriglobia bacterium | reverse complement strand
CTAGAAATCAAATTCCAAATCTCAAGCCCCCTGGCGAAGTTCTTCGACCTTAAACCAACGAGCCCAGGCTCACCACCGGTCGAAGCTCGGGTTCGTTTCTTGGGTTCGTTGGGTTCGTTTCCCGATTTTGCACGTTTTTTCTCCCGAAACTCGGGTTCGTTTGGGTTCGTTTTCGAACGCCAATTTGGCCCCTTTTTGGCTCTTATCCATCTTTGAATCTGCGGGTTAAGTGTTTTGGGTTCGTTTTTTTAACTGGTTCGGCAAATAGGCCGCCTGATCGCCACTAACATACGCTGCAACAACATGATGCAAGTTTGGGTTCGTTAGCGGGCATGGGGTGGCCCCCGGGGGGTGCTTTGTCAGGGACCTGATTTTTCCCCATCCGACCTCGCGCACCCCAGGGCATTCAAGAGTGGTTGCGGGCCGTCAGCCTCTCGGCAAAGGCCTTTACCTCGGCGGTCCATGCAGGTCGTGCCCATCCCAACACCTAACTCAACAGTATTGGGCTTCAGTCAGTCTGCCCCGCCATTACGTACCCTGAGAAACAAGATCGCTTATCTCTGCAACTAACCGCTAGCACGGCCGAGCCGTCACCATGACCGCTTGCTGATTATAAAGGAGATAGTGGCTTCGTTCCTCGATTTGGCCCCAAATTCTTTCCGGCGCAACCCTCCCCCACAAAAACAATGCGGGCACCAAACCTGGTGCCCGCAGTCAGTAAGACGCAAGTTGTTTGCTTCCTGCCGTGCATCAGAATCGCAAGAAGCCTCCGAACTGGATGTGCCGCTCGCCGTACGACGAACCGATCTGACCCAGACCGATTGCGCAAGTATGCGCGCCGGTGACGGTGTCGACGGTATCCGTACATCCGGTACCGGGGTTGTTGAAGTGTGGGGTGTTGAAGAGATTCGCGGCCTCCGCGCGAATCTCCAGGTTGAAGCGTTCCGAGATCTTGAATATCCGAGCCACGCTGGCATCCAACTGCCAGAGGCCCGGGCCCCGGAGCCATGAAAGTTCCTTACCGACGTTCCCGATCTGGGCCGCCGTGGTACAAACCGGCGTTACACCGTCCGGTCCCAAAGGACAGTTGGTGGGCACGAACGAACTGGAGTCGAACCATTGCGGGTAGCCAAGAACGTTGTTGGCCGCGTGGAGGTATTTCACGGAGGCCACGGCCGTGGGGACCTGCGGAGTATCCAGTGTTGCGAGCTGGTTCAGATTCTGGCTGAGCGACAAGGGTGAGCCGCTAAACACCGTGAAGACGCCGTTTGTCTTCCATCCTCCCAGAATCTTGCTGGCAGTACCCGAGGAGGCCCACTGCTTGCCAGGGCCGAACGGGAGGTCATAGACGTACGCCAGCCTGAGATTGTGCGTGTGGTCAAAGCTCAACGGACCATAGTTGAGCTGCTGGCACCCCTGCGGCAACGCCGGAGACGGGGGACAGTTAAATTGCAACCCGTTCTGCCAGGTATTGTCGTTCACGTATCCGAGGACTTTGGAATATGTGTAGCCGGCCTGTACGAACAGCCCATGGGTGGCCCGATGATTGATGGTGACCTGCAGGGAATTGTAATGAGAGTCGAGGTAACCTTGGAACTGGTAGGTGCCGCCGCCGCGCGGTGCGCCGCCACCAAAGCTCGGCTGGGCGCCGAACAAGGGCGCTGCGTTGAGGTCCCGCCCGTTGAACTCGTGCACGTAATGGTTGCCCACATAGCCCGTGCTCAGCAGCCAACCTGCTGGGAGTTGCCGCTCAACGAACACGTTCCAGGCCTCGACGTAGCCCCGGCGGAATAAGCCGGGTCCGAGGGTTCCCACGTCTACGTTGCTTGGCGGGACAATTTTTCCGCTCGAGAGGTCTGGAACATCAATCACCGGCACGCCCTCGGCAAACGTCGCCACCGGAGCAAAGCAGTTGTCGCTCTGGCTGGCGCAGGCGGCTGCCATCGCAGTCGTCACCTGGCTGTAATTGTCTGCGCCAATGGCCAGCGGGTAGAACCCTCGCAACGGCCGCTCCAGGGGCGTCGTGTCGTTTGACATACCAAAGCCGCCCCGAAAGACGGTTTTGGTATCAAATTGGTACGCCAACCCGATGCGCGGCATGAACAGCGTCTTGCTGGATGTAATCCCGTTGTGCACCGGGTTACCGCCCAGGCCGCCAAAGAGGAGATTGCCGGTGCTGGTGTCAAAGAGCTCGCCCTTGTCGATACCGTCGCGCGTGATCAGCGGGAAATACTCCCACCGGATGCCGAGATCAGCGGTGAATTTCGGAGTTACCTTCCACCGGTCTCCAAAGTAGACGGCAAACTGCGTATCCTTGCCGGTGGATTTGATGTACTGGGCGTCATTCTGGGCCTCGGAGATCTGACCGATGTCGAAAAGCGCCACGGAGTTTTGGAGCGATGGGCTGAAGCCCCGAGTATTGATGGAGGTCCCGCCGTAATCCTCGATCACGTTGCCGCGCGGGCAACAAAAGATCTCGGGCTGGAAAGCGTTGAGGTGATTGTGAGCGATATCGATGCCCGTGCGCAATTCGTGGGCTCCCCTAATCCAGGTGAGGTTCTGCCCGATGGTCAAAGTCCAGTCGTTGCGGTTATCGGGTTCCCAAGAGTTGAGGCTGCCCATTCCGGCAAAGCCCTGCAGAGCGATTCCCGGCAGGCCGGTATAGCGGATGTCACCCGAGGGCGTATTGGTCCCTGCGATGCCAAGAATGCTCTGTCCGAGCGGTTGGCCGTATCCTGGCGGGTGGGCGAACTCGCTCATCCGGTTAAATCCAACGTGACCGGTTAGAACCAAGTCGGGCGACAAGGTCCAGGCATGTCCGATGGTTCCGGTCTGCGCGAACTGGTGAGCCGTGCCACTGCCGTTGCCGCCGGCATCACCGAGGTCAAAAGGCTCAAAGAAGTTGTCGTCTTGAAGCGACCACTTTCCCCAAATGGTGTGGCTGGACGTCCGGTTCCAGTCCAATCTCCAGGTATAGATGTTCTTGTTGATGAGCGCGGCGTTTTTGCTGCCGATGTAATTGTAGGCAGGAATGTTGAGAGGGTTGTTGAGAGCCACGTTCACGTTGGGCTGGGCCAGCAACTTCCAGAAATTCTGCGCACCCGGATTCAGCCGGGCAGTGGGAATGACGTTGAGCTGTCCACCGGAAGAGAAAACGCAGCGTCCCGAGCCATCGGTCTGGTTCCCCGTCGTCGGATCAAATACCATTCCTTGTTGCAACGGCACGGTTTGGCCTTCCGTTGTGCACACGTTCTGGCCTGCGATCACGGGTCCGAGCGCCGAGCTGAAGTCGCCGTCCCGGTAGGACTGGGGAGGAATCAGGTCATTGAAAGCCTCCGCCGAATTCTCCGAGGTTCGGTCCCAGTTGCCAAAGACAAAGAGCTTGTCCCTCTTGATGGGGCCGCCGACCGCGACACCGTCGTTGTTCAACACGTATTTGGTGTTCCCGGAGTAGTTGAACCAGTTCCTGGCATCGAGCGCGTTGCCCGTGTAAAAGCCGTACAGGGAGCCGTGCAACTGGTTGGTGCCGGATTTGGTCACCACGTCAACCGCGGCTCCGGCCGTAAGACCCTTTTCTACGTCGTAGTTCGAGGTCTGAACGTTCACCTCTTGGATGGACTCTTGAGGCGGCACCAGCAGCATGTGGTCAGGCAGCCAGATAAAGATGTTGGTAGCGCCGTCCACGCGGGTGGTGTTGTCGTGGGCAGGCAGACCGTTCGAGGTGATGGAAAACGAACGCTCCGGCGTATCCGCCACTGAGTTTGGATAGGAATTCGAGAGGCCGGACATCGAGAAGACTCCCGGCGCCAGCAGCTCTGCGGCCTGGAAGTTGCGATAGCTGTTCAGCGGCAGGTTCTGCACCGCGTAGCTACTGATCTCGGTATGAACGTCAGCCTTCTGCGTCTGCAACGACAGAGCCGACCCCTGGACCGTGACCGTCTGGGTGGTGGCCCCAACCACAAGTTGGAGCTCCTGACTGTTAACTTGACCGATCACTACCGGGACGCCAGTCTTCTTGAAAGCCTGGAAGCCTGTGGCCGAAACGGTCAGCGTATAGGTGCCCTCGGGGAGGTCCAGCAAGCGGTAAAGGCCAGTCGCATCCGCCGTGTCGCTGCGCGAAAGTCCAGTGCTGTCATTGGTCGCGGTGACCTTTGCACCCGGTAGGACGGCCCCGGTTGAATCGGTGACGGTACCCGAAATGGACCCGTAGAGCACTTGGGCGTTTACCCGGCTCGCCAGTAAGCCCCCCATCAAAAGGGTTCCCGTCACAGAGATCAGAAAGAAACGAGCTACTCTTGACATGCAGAATCTCCTTTTCTTAGTTGGCCAACACGAGACGCAATGGCTGGTTAGGCCCAGTGAATCAATACAAGCAGCAGAATGACTGAGATTGTTACCGATTACTCGACAGATGTCAAACAATATATTTGTGCCCTACCTCTCAAATTAATGGCGTTGGTTAATTCCGATTAGGCGCTAACCCGCATTTGGATTCGGAAAGGGCGGGGCTTCAGCCGGCTTCAGCCCCGCCGATCGCGCGAAACTGCGCTCTTTTGTCTTCCGATCTCGGCACAGCTTGGGAATGCAAGCTGTGCCGAGATCGGAAGGAGGCAAATATCCGACGGACGTTGTAACGGCGGGACTAA
>DATJYK010000195.1:0-15888 GCA_035578005.1 Terriglobia bacterium | reverse complement strand
CTCAGATTCACGAGGATGAAAGATGGCGTTGAAAGTCACCCGCACAGGATTCGAAAAACCCGTTGCCGTGTAAGTTAGCTCCGGAAGAAGCCTTGAAAGTCCTCCTGCCCACACCCGCCGCCGTGTGGCCTGCGTCCGCTGTGAGATCGCCTTACGCACTGCCCAAAACGCGCCGGCTGTCAGCAGCACGATAACCGGCAGCATGTAACTCGTGGACATTGCAAACACTACCGGATTTCGGCTGCCTCCGCGGTGTAGAATCACAAGGCCAGCGCCGGGCAGCACGCTGCGGCCCACCTGCGCGCCCAGATTGTGGAAGTCCTCGACAAACGGTCGCGGCAACAAAGGACGTTGAGACGTCGTAGCGAAAAACGGCGGGATTAGCTCTGACGTAGCCTCGGCGCCCGTCAGAGGTGTCACAGCGCGGCCTAGAACCGGAACCACATACGTGGGCAGGACCCCCAGCAGCAGACAGAGCAACGCCCCAATTCCCATCGCCAAGCGGACGGAATTTTGTATTCCGCCGCTCCGCTCCGCTTCCGGTGACCGAGGCATGCCCAGGAACGTCATGCTGTAAACCTTGGCGAAGCAGGTCACCACCAGCCCCGCCGTCAGCGCCAGGCCTGCCCCGCATAATGCGAAGACAACCTTCACGGCCCCCGAGGAGAGCACCGAGCTTTGTAACAGGGCTTGTAAGGTGAGCCATTCGCTCACAAACCCGCTCGCCGGGGGCAGCGCCGCAATCGACAAAGTCCCTACCAGAAAGAACAGCGCTACCCAGGGCATGCAGCGAATTAAACCGCCCAGCCGGTCCATGCGACGCGTGCCCGCATGGGCGTCGATCGTTCCCGCTCCAAAGAACAGCAGAGACTTGTAAACCGAGTGGTTTGTCATCTGATACAGCGCCGCAATGAGGGCAATCGCGGCCAGGGACTTCTGATTCGAGGCCAGGAAAACCATGGCAGCGCCTACGCCCGCTGTGATCACGCCCATGTTCTCGATGGAACTGTTCGCGAGCATCCCCTTCATATCATCTCGCCGGTTGGCATAGAGGATGCCAGTCAGCGCTGAGACTGTTCCTACTATGAGCATTACAACCCCGGGTCCTGCCGTGTTCACCGGCACCAAATCGAGATTGAACCTGGCAATACCGTAGATGCCTAAATTCAGCAAAGCCCCCGAAAGTAGGGCCGAGATATTGGCTGGTGCAACCGGATGCGCTTGAGGCAGCCAACGGTTCAAAGGTACAAGACCCGCTTTCACGCCAAACCCCATGAACGAAAGCAGAAAGACAGCCCATCGGACGCCTGCATTGAGCGAAGCAGCTTGCAGCCTCAGGCCCGAGAAAGCAAGACTGCTCGAAAAACCAGCCAGGATCAGGAACGCAAGGACCACTGCTACGAACCCCGCCTCCCCCATGCACAACATCAGGTAACCGGGGCGCGGATTCTCCGCGCCCCGGCACTGATAGTTGACCAGGGCATACCCAAGAATGGCCATGAGTTCCCAACTGATCAAAAAGCTGACCGCGTCCCCCGCGCTCAGCACCAAGGCGACTGCGGCCAGGAGTCCAAAATAGCAGGCGCAGAGCGAACGTATGTTGAAGGCACCGCGGTAGTGCTCCAGGTATCCAACCGAATAAATCGACGCAGGCAGAAAGACTAGAGCGGAAACCAGCAGGAAGAGGCCTGAAAGGGGATCAATTGAGAGGGTGAGAGTTACGAGAGGCTGCAGCGTCCAAAGCTGAACCTGGAGTGTTTTCCCCGCAAGGCCCAGCACCCCCACGCCCAGCATTGCGAACGAGGCCAACGAACCCACCCAGGCCAGCACCCGCGGAGCTTCGCGCTCGCTCAGCACAAGGCTGGCGAGCCCCCCGGCGACGCAAAGGATCAGAAAAACAGCGACTAGGACTAGCGGGCTCATGCGAGTTTTGCAACCGCGCCTTCCACGGTGGAAACGTCAGATGGCGGCGCGGGCGCTTTTCGCCCGGCTGCCACCAGGAGCCCATGAAGAATCGCCAGCGGCGGTGGAGGAAACCCAGGAACCTCCACGTCGATGGGTAACACTCCGGAGACCCCGCAGCCCGCCACGAAGCTCGGCCCAAATACACCGCACGAGAGCGCGCAAGCCCCCACTGCCATCACTACTTTCGGTGTCGGCATGGCCTCGTAAGCTTGCAGCAGTGGAAGCTTCATCTGGCCAGTGACCGAGCCGACCACCAGCAGAATATCAGCCTGGCGAGGCGTGGGAGTAATGAAGAAACCCAGCCGATGCATGTTGTAATACGGGTTGCTGAGCTGGCGCACTTCGTTTAGGCAGGCCCCGCAGTCACCTGCATCGACGACAAGAATGTGGAGCGAGCCTTCAAAGCTCTTCGGCCATGGCTGCGACTGTGTGTTGCGCCTGGTGAAGTAGGCCCACTCATAGCCGGGCTGCCAGTCCATGGCTGCACCGGACCCCCGCGCACACCGGAAGCAGTGAACGCAGTTGCGGTAATCAACTTCCAAGCGCCCCCCGTGGGCGGTGATGGCGCCGGTCGGACAGCGCCGCTGGAGTTCCTCCGCCTCCTGCCAGCTTATCGCTTCCGGGCGCGCCGGCCGCCCCGGGGAGACTCCTGCCGCCCGCTCCTCCGACTTCGGGTAGCTCGTACTTTTCACGCCTGTATGCAACCCTTCGAGTACCCACTGCTTCATCCGTCCCAGCTCCTTCCTAACGATCGTTTTCGGCGACCGACAGCCCGAGACTTGCCAGGATGATCGGAAAGTCCTGGAAGGCGAAGTTCTCCGCTGCCAGGTGAAACCCGTGCCAGTTCACGAAGGACGGCGTGATAAGGCGGTATCGCTCGATCACGCCCTCTCGGCCGAGGCGCACCCAATGAAAGGTCGCACCCCGCGGCGCCTCCACCCATCCCAGCGCCACGCCGGATTGGTAGGCCACCGGCGCCTGGACAGCGCCAGCATTGAGTCGGACCGGAATCTGTTGCATGATCTGAACGGATTGCCGGGCCTCGGCGAAGAACACCCGCAGACGCGCGAAGCCGTCGCCCTCCGTCTCGACGGGAACGTCGAAGCGAAGCTGGTCGTATCCGCAGTACGGCTGTGACTTTCGCAGGTCTCCATCAGTGCCCGACGCCCGCGCGATTGGCCCCACCAATCCGTGGTCTTGCGCTTCCTGTGCCGGGATGAAGCCAACACCCTCTAGCCGGTCGAGGAAGCTGCTCGAGAAGCGCAGCCGCTGCTCCAGCTCATTAAGCTGGCGCACCGTTTGGCGGACCTCGTCCACCACTCTCAGGCAGGCGGGATCCCCAGGGTCCACCGTCAAGCCTCCCGGAACCGCCAGTCCAAAAAGGTACCGGTGTCCGGCAAACCCTCCCGAAATCCGCAGCAAGTCCTCCTCTAGAAGTGCCGCTTGGCTAGCCGCTACGGACAGAGCTGTGGACTCACAGATCTCCTGGATGACACCCGCATGGTGTCGGACCCTCTCCAGTTCAGCGAGTAACACGCGAAGCCACCGAGCCCTCTCCGGCACCTGCACCCGGCAAATGCTCTCAACCGCCTGGCAGTAAGCAAGGGCGTGCGCGAAGGCAGTTGTGGCAGCAAAGCGCTCGGCAAGCAACAGGCAATCCTCGACCGTCCGGCCTTCGGCGATCTTTTCAATTCCCCGATACTTGTAGAAAAGACGCGGAAAGGCGCGAATGACGTCTTCGCCTACCGTCTCAAGCAGGAAGAGTACGGATTCTGTAACCCCCGAATAGATGGGCCCCACCGGCATGACAAACGCGCCGGGATTCTCTACGATTCGCCGCGGCCGCCAGTCGGGGCGCGGCTTTCGTTCCGCGAGCGCCGTCTCTTCATCGAAGTCTCGGCGCATGGGCGCGACATCCTCCTGCCAGAGATCATCGTGAAGCACAAAATCACCCAGCCTCGGATGACCCTCAAAGGTGATTCCAAACAGGTCCTCGACCTCGCGCTCTTGCCAATCCGCCGCGTGAACCTGGGAGCTGATACTCGGAATGGCCCGTACTTCCAGAGCCTGCTGCAGCAACACGTAAACCCAGCCCGTCACTCGAGGGTGGTAGAACAGATAGCGGATCTCCCACTCCTTGGGCTGTTCTTCGACAACGAAACCCGCGAAACGGTAGCCGAGATCACTCGCGAGCCAACGCGCCACATCGGGCAGAATCTCCGAACGGCTGCAGCGGAGCTCCGCGGCTGGCTTCCGGCGGTCTACCCAACTCTGCACCAGGCCAGGCCACCGCTCTTCAGCTTGTCGCGTCATTTCGATGAGGTCTGCCACGCGCTCATCCTCCGATCAGTGCCGCCGCGCGGCTCAGCAGTTCGTACAGGCCATGCGGAACATACAGTCCGAACAGAACAACCGGAGCAGCCGCCATCAGCAGTGTGATCTTGCAGCTCAGGGGGAGAGGGACACAGGCCAGCGCATCGCCTTCCGGCGATTGCCCGAACACCATTCGGTTTACATGCAGCAGGATGCCGAAGAAAGCGATCACAAGGAACAAAGCGAGAAGGCCAATGACCAGGTATTGCCCTTCGGCTGCCCCTGCCTTCAGGATGGAAAACTCTCCCAGAAAAACCGCAAAAGGCGGCGCGCCCGCGATCCCAAGACTACCGAGCAGCAGCGCGCACCCCGCCACTGGCGCGGTGCGTATCAGTCCCCGAATGGCTGCAATCTCACGAGTCCCGAACGCCATGAGGACCGCGCCCGCCGCAAAGAAGCAAAACGATTTCGTGAAGGCGTGCGACAGAACCTGGTAGACGGCCCCGTAGCGAGCGCCTGCGCTCCCGAGACCCGCTGCTGTCAGGATGATCCCCATGTGCTCGACCGTGGAGTACGCAAAGAGTCTCTTGTAATCGTGCACCTGGATCAGCAGAAACGCTGCCACCCCGACCGAAATCAAACCGAACGTTAGAGCCCACCGCTCGGCCGTCGCTCCCAGCGAAAGGTGAGCGATCGGCATCAGGCGCAGTATCACGTAAAGGATTGCTGTGGTCTCGACGCCCGAAAGCAGGGCGCAAACCGGGGTAGGGGCTTGGCTGTGCGCGTCAGGTAGCCACGTGTGTAGTGGCACCAGCCCGACCTTGGTTCCGAAACCAACCAGAATCGTCAAATAAGCTGTCTTCATCAGCACCGGCGACATCCGCGGCCCAACTGCCGCCAATCCCGTCCATGTGTAGTCTGAGCCACCCGCCGACTGCATGGCCCAGAAGAGCACCAGGAATCCAAACAAGGCAATGGCCGCTCCCGTCAGGGTCAGCATGGCGTATTTCCAGGCCGCTTCCAGCGCTTCGCGGTTGCTCTCGTAACCTACCAGCAACACCGACAGCAGGGTGGTGAACTCTACTGCCAACCAGGTTACGCTTGGGACGGCGAGCAGCGGCACACCGACCATGGAGAAGATGAACAGGTTGAGGTTTCCGTAATAGTGGTAAAGTCTGCCCAAATCGTGCGTTGTCGCCGGCATATAACCCAGCGAGAATACCGACGCCGTCACGGCGACTGCGGTCACCAGCAGAAGAATCAGCACTCCCAGCGCATCCACTTCCAGCCAGCCCCGCACCGCCTGCACGCGGCCGGTCTCAATCACTTGGAGCACCGCGACAACCGACAGCGCGAGCAGAATCAAAGAGCTCACCAGCGTCAGCGCACCGGCAACCCGTTTCCCGATAGCCGGAATCCAGCACAGAACGGCGGTGAGAAGAGGCAACACTAAAATGGCAGCAAGAATCACCGGGATGACTCCTCCTTGAGCACGCTGAGAGAGCCCACCTCAGTAGTGCCAATATGTTCGTGAATGGCACGCGTAAGCACCCCAATCACAAACACCGCGATCAGTACATCGAAGGCGACCACCAGCTCAATAAAGAGGTGGAGCTCCGGCGCGATCGTGATGCTTGTGAAGAACGCCCCATTCTCCATCGAGAGCAAACCCAGAAGCTGCGGCACGGCTTCTCGGCGGACTGTCAACGTGTAAGCTCCGAGCAGCAGCGCCGCCAGGCCAATCGGGAGGTTTACTCCGATGGGGCGGTACGTTGACACCCGCACGAGCGGCTCGCAGAGAAAGTACGAGCTAACCGCCAGGCCCAAAGCCACCAGGAGCGATATGGGAATATTGATCACCTGTGAGATCTCGCGCCGCGTATAAATCTCCTCCGGAACCGTTCGCCGCAAGAGCCAGGGAATCAAAATTGGCTTGTTGACGAGATTGATCGCCGCCATGGCGAGCAGATGCCATGACAGCGGTCGAAGGCCGAGACACAATGCAGATGCAGCCAAAAAGATGGATTGCCAGATGAAGAACCGCATGCACCCCTGTACTTGCCGCGTTGCCACCATCCCGAAAGTACAAAGCAGGAAAAGGCCGCCGGCCAGCGCATTAAATTGGGCAAGAAAGGAACTCACAGCGTCAGGGTGCGGCATTACTTCGCCTCCTTCGACTCACTTACACCGCAAAAACCCACGTAATCATGGCAGCCACTGAGATCACGAAGGCAGCTCCCAGGAACTCACTGATGCGAAACAACCGCAGCTTCGCGAGCGAGCATTCCACAACGACCAAAACACAAACAAAGGCGAGAATTTTCAGTAGGACTAGAGGAATCGCCAGCAACGCGTCGCCCAAGCCGGTGGTTGACGCCAAACCCCAAGGAGCCACCAGCACGTTCAGAAAGATACAGAGCAGAACAAAGAGCTTCATCTCGCCGCCCCATTTCATCAAAGCGGCGCCCGCGCCCGAGTACTCCAGCCCTTTCGATTCATCGATCATCGCCAGCTCAAAATGTCCCGACGGATTGTCCACGGGAATTCGCCCGCCTTCTGCCAAGATCAGGATGAAGAAGGCCAGCATCACCAGAACGTGAGTCGGCTCAAAGAAATTGGAGATGGGGTTTACCCACCGCTGCTGAACGATGTAAGGTATCGTCGACCCGGCCACGAAGGAGACCGTGAAGAACACGATCATAAATACCGGCTCTGCTAGAAACCCCACCATTCGGGTGCGGCTGGCTCCCATGGCACCATAGGGGTTGGCGGTATCGACGGCCGCGAGCGTGGCGAAAAATCCGCCGAGCGCCAAAACGAACCCGCCTCCCAGCATGTCGGCCATGAAGGCGAAAAAGAGCGGATAGCTGGTCAAAACGGGAATCAGCAGCGTCACAAAAATCGGAGTCACAAAAACGATGTAGGGAGTGAAGCGGAAGATCCACGAACTGTACTCGGAAATGACCTCGTCTTTATGGAAAAGCTTCCAGATGTCACGATAGGGTTGGAAAATGCTCGGCCCGCGCTTTGATTGCACGATTTCCTTCAGGCGGTTTGTGGTTCCCGCCAGTAACGGCGCGAACGTCATCACCACCAGAACCTGCAGCAGATTGAATGCGATTCGAATGCCCATGTAACACCGCTAGAAAAATGGCTTGTCTTGCCTCTGATTGAAACTGATCCACTCGGATCTTGCCATCACTATGCGCGCGGCAGAGAACCTGCGAATGTCAAAGCGATCGCTGACCCTACGCTTCGCCCTGCCTGGGCAGAAATGCGATGCGTTCTTATGTGAGCAGTCTTGTGTAGCTAGAGGATGGTGAGCTGATACGTACACCCGCAACCTCCGACCCTCGCCGGGAAGTTGTAGGAGTTATCAGCCAGATGGCGGATATTAGCGAACTCCATCGCCTGGAGAACTTAAGTACACCCACACAATGACCGCAATCGCGTTCCTTGTCAAGCGCAAGTTTGATTGATGAACTTTGACACGCCCCGCCGGCGGAAACAGCGAATAGGGGAAATCGTCAATCGCAAGTCGATAGGAGCGCTGAGCATCTGGCGGGACTAAGCGGAGCCCGCCCAGCCGACGGTCTCGGCTGAAAAGCTGGATTGGAAAACGACCCACCAGACCTACAACCCGCTGTTCATACTTGAATCGACCTCATCAGCTCGCCCGTAAAGTCCACGAGCTGAATTCGGCTGTGGACCCTCGAATAACCCTCGGTTGACAACCGATTGGCAAGCAAATCGATGTGACCCGCCAAGGGACCCTGCCGTAGGCGATCGATTGCGAATGAACGGTCAAAGAATGTTTCTATCATGTGTTTTTCTCCTCATTCAGGATCGCTGGAGGGCACCCGCATTAAACGGTGCTTAAGTCTGGTCGTAGCCACATCATCGACTGCTGACTTCGGATGTAAACGACAAGGGTGTGGACCTTTCGATACCGTCACATCAGCGACCTGGCGAGGTCAGATTGGCGTCGGGGGATAATCAAATTAATGCCATTTCGACTACGGGTTTCGGATGTAAGCGACGTGTCCTTTCGGTAAGCCTGCGTGAAACCTGCCCGGCATAGGTGTTAGGGTCGTGCTGCCCTCGCCCAGTCCGGCGAGGAGGATGACCTATGACCCGCAGAAAAACCGACACGATTGCCAGTTTGCCGAGTGAGGTGACGAACGTGCGACACTGGCGTACTCGTGAAGACCCGTTCAGCACCGTTTGAGAACAGGTGCTCAGCTAATCGAAGAGAACCCTGGTCTGGAAGCCAAGACATTATTTGAGTGGCTGCAGAGAGAATATCCTGGCCGGTACCAGGACGGGCAGATTCGGACCCCTTCAGCGGCGAATCAAGCCGCGTGGCCGCCCTGACTGCCATATATTCGAGATGCCTATTATTCGGGCCGTCAGAACTTATTTCTCATTGAGTGAGTTGGCGATGATGCGCCATTCCGGTGTCATGCCGTGAGTCCGATGTCGGTTTACCTTGGTCATTCTGTCCGCAAGGCCTGCATGGGATCTGTAGACGCTGCGCGGCGGGCAGGAACAAAACAGGCAATCAGTGTAGCGACGCAGAGAAGAATGGCAACCATAACGAATGTCAGCCAATCCGCAGTCCCCACGCCGTAGAGCATTCCACGTAGATAGCGGGTAAGCGCAAATGAGATCATCAAACCGAGAACCAGCCCCAAGCCCGCGAAGTGCAAGCCTCGTCCCAAGACTTGGCGAAAAATGTCCCGCTTGCCTGCACCGAGCGCCATGCGAATGCCGATTTCATGAGTGCGTTGCTTCGTGGCATAGGCAACCACACCATAAACTCCGATGGCAGCGAGGATAAGAGCCAACAGCCCGAATGAACCGGCGAAGGCTGCTGCGATGCGCTCAAAGGCATTCCCGATCCGCATGTTCGCGGCGAGCGTGGTCTCGCTGAAGAGCGGCAAATCAGAATTGAGTCCGTGAATTGTTCGTTCCACCGAAGAACCATAGGACAGAGGATCACCGGCGACACGCACATAGAGAACCTGGAAGGTCTGATAGCTCTGCAATATCGGAATCAGCACCAGCGGCGCAGGATCGTAAACCAGGCGCCGGTACTTGCCGTTGGCGGCCACACCAACCACCGTCCTCCAGCGTCCGGCAATATGCAGTCGCTTGCCGATCGCGTCTTGTCCCGGCCAATAGCGGTCGGCCAAGGCCTTGTTGACAATCGAGACCGGCCGCGCGCCGTCATCGTCACTGTCGGTAAAGTCCCGTCCCTCGAGCAACGCTGTACGTACCGTTTGCAGGTACTCCGGTCCCACCTCACCCCTGTCGACCTCCATGGACTCGTTCTTCCCGGGCACATAGCCTTCCGGCTGGAAAATATTCGAATGGATGGTGAAACTCAGCGGCGAGAAATCTCCCAGAGTGACCGACTGTACGCCCGGCAGCGATTTCACGCGCGTGAGCATTTGTCTGTCAAACGCAATGCCTTGGGCTCTCGAATAGCCCGTGGGCCGCAGATCAACGTACGCCAGAAACACATGGTTGGGATCGAACCCCGGATTGGAGTTCTGTTCGTTCTGGAGGCTGCGGACGAACAATCCGGCACAGACTAGTAGCAGCAGCGATAGCGCAATCTGTCCGACGACCAGTCCTCCGGCGAGGCGCGACTTGTGGATCCCTCCCGAGGTGCTGAGTGCTTCGTCCTTCAGGGCCGACATCGGAGAAAGGCTGGAAGCGCGAAGCGCCGGCAAAACGCCGGACACCGCAGCCGTGAGAAGCGAAATCATGATGGTCGCGAGCAGCACCGTTCGGTCCACGCTGCCATTCATGGTGAGAGGAAGATTCGTGGTTGGCAGAAACGCAGGCATTCCGTGGGCCGTCCACGTAGTCAACAACAGCGCGAGCCCGCCTCCGGCCATCGCGATCATCCCATTTTCCACCATCAATTGAAGCACCAGCCTCCAGCGGCTGGCCCCCATCGACAGGCGGATCGCCAGTTCGCGCCGGCGCGCCACCGAGCGCACCAGCAGAAGATTCGCCACGTTCGCGCAGGCCAGCAGCAAGAGCACCAAAGCCAGCGCAAAAAGAATGGGCAGCGTTCCGGAAAGATAGACGTTCACTCCAAAGGGCGACCGCCACAGCGGATCGGAGGAGATCATGTTCGGTCCCTGGTGCGCATCCGGAAACTGCTCCACGAGGTGCCGCATCAGGATATTCAGCTCGTTTTCAGCCTGGCGATGATCGACTCCCGGCTTGAGTTTGCCGAGCACGTTGAGCCAGAAGGTGCCGCGATCCTTGATTCTTCGCCCTTCGCCCCAAACCTGCGAATCCATGCCAACCGGTATCCATAGCTCGGACCGCAATCCGCTCTTGCAGCCTTGAAAACCCTCGGGGGCGACACCAACAATTTCGTAAGGATGCAGATTGATCTGAATGGTCTTTCCAATGATCGAAGGATCCGCGCCAAAACGCTTCTGCCATAAGCCGTACCCGAGCACCGCTTCCGCTACACCCAGCCGCTCATTCGGCGCAGTCGATTCCAGCGATCGGCCCAGGATCGGGCGCACGCCGAGTACCTCAAAGTAATTCGACGACACCAGTGCTCCATAAAGGCGCTCCGGCTTGTCCGATCCGGTGATCGTCATGTAGTCGTCGTGATAAGCGAGCAACCCGGTGAAGCTCCGCGTGCTGTCGCGAAGGTCCGCGAAGTCCAGGTACGAAAATGGAGGCGTTGGATGCTCGCTTCTTTCGCCCCGCATGATCGTGATCATGTCGCTCGTGTGCTCAATTCCGGGAATGGGATCGAGTAGAGTCGAGTTGATCCAACTGAAGATCGTGCTGTTGGCAGCGATGCCCAGCGCAAGGATGACGATTGCAACGAAGGTAAAGCTCGGATTTTTTATCAGTTGACGAATCGCGAATTTAATATCGTGGAGCAGATTATCGAACCATACGATGCGGCTGCTGAGATAGAAGCGTTCCTGTGCTGTCTGCGCGTTGCCGAACTCGACTCTTGCCCTGCGACGCGCCTCTTCTTCGCTCAAGCCTTCGCTCTGTAACTCATCGGCTTCGAGCTCGAAATGCGATTTGATCTCCTCGGCAAAATCGTCCGAGCTTCTTCTGCGTCTGAACATGGCTAGACCTCCTCGCTGCTCGGCCGACCATCCAGAATCAATCCCATCGCTCTCGTCAGCCGCTGCCATTCGCTGGTCTTTTCTACGAGCTGCTGGCGTCCCTTAGCAGTCAGCGAATAGAAGCGCGCCTTACGGTTGTTCTCGCTAACGCCCCACTTGGCGCTGATCCACTTCTTGTCTTCAAGGCGCTGGAGAGCAAGATAGAGCGAACCATGATCAACGAAAAAGACCTCTTCCGACTGACGTTGTATCGAACGCGCTATGCCTTGCCCGTGACACGGGCCGAGCACGAGGGTTTTGAGAATGAGCAAGTCGAGCGTGCCCTGCAAGAGGGCGATGCGATCGTCGGGATTGTCTTGGGACGGCATCCGACCTAAGTTTGGCACTATCTTGGGTCGGATGTCAACAGGAATTGGGAGGGTTCATTGAAAATGGTGAGCTTTCGGCAGCCGTGCGTAAATTAGAGGCAGTAGCTCCGAGCGACCCAATAACTCCAGTCGCCGATGGCCTCGCCGTTGATTCGTCTGGATCGATGGCGCTCAGTTGCGAGAGAGGGACTGCCATCTTGCGGCCTTGCCAACGGATCTGCACAAGCATGTCGTGCTCGCACTGATCCTCCACGGCCATCTGTAGGACCTCGACGGCTTCCCTCTTTCGGCGCGGCGAGACTGCATTCGCGGCGAGACACTTCGCCCGGAATGGGAAGCTGATCTTACCTCCAGGTAGTAGTACCAGCTCATGGCCTGCTCTTCCGGACGGACGTCGACGATCGCTTCGTTGTGGATGCGATCTTCCCGCGCTGGATCTCGCTCCGGTCTTCTCATGACTTTACTCTCAGGATGCGGCGCACTGAGGCCCGATCTGCACTGCCATTGATTCAGGCACAGCCGCCGAAAGCTCACGCTAAGATCTAATTCCGACTCTACGAACGAAATGGTCAGCACATCCATCGGATTGGTAATCGTCTGAACCGGAGAACTCGGACGGACTATGCCGATCCACACAACACTGAACGCCGTGACTGAGACCTTCTCAACGCTCTGTGCGGCATATTCCGGCATCCGGCATTGTGGGTCAAGCCGGTGCTGGTCGGGCAAGTTGAATACTTAGAATGGACGCCTGACAATCACCTGCGTCACGCCCGCTTCATTGGACTCCGGGAAGACAAAGACCCGAAGCAGGTACGCCGGGGATCGTAAGCCGTCAGGTGTATGATCGGGCGAAGGAGAATCTCCGCAAGGCGAGGAGGCCAAGTGAGTAAGAAAAAGCCGCGGACGACCGTGAGGCTCGAGGACCGTTCGATCTCAAACAGGCGTGCCCAGAATGTTCTGGTCGACCTGCTCGAGGAGCGGGAGTTCTTACGAGGCAAGAGGTTCTTGAACGGGCAACGCGGCTCAGGGAAGATGAGCGTGAAGGGTTGAACCAGGTGAGCGCGCCTTCGTGCCACCGCGGACAGATTCAGACGATCACAATTGCCGGCCCAGCAAGCTGGTGGAGTTCTCCCCTATCCTTAAGCAAGCGAGGCCAAGTGACCCGCGGGTGCTTAGTCATCCACTTCAAGGATCCAAAAAACCATGACACACCCCGAAAGGACTTACCTTCCCGCGGCTGGCCATGATTGGGCCTTGCCGCTCTACGATCCCCTGGTGAAGTTGATGGGCGCCGAAAGGGCCAAGAGAGCGCTTCTCGATCAAGCGGCCCTCCAGCCGACCCATCGCGTCCTCGATACCGGCTGTGGCACAGGAACTCTGGCGGTCCTGATCAAACGTTTGTATTTCGCTGCCGAGGTCGTTGGAATCGATCCGGATCCAAAGGCCCTTGCCCGGGCCAGGCGCAAGGCCGCCCGGGCAGCGCTGCCGGTCCGCTTCGATCAGGGTTTTGCAAACGAACTGCCGTATCCTGACGGCTCCTTCGATCGGGTGTTCTCGTCCTTCATGTTTCATCACCTCCCGGAGCGCGTGAAAGAGGAAACGCCACGGGAGGTGCGGCGGGTGCTGGCCTCAGGGGGCTCCTTTCATCTGCTCGACTTCGTACGCCCGGAAGAGCGGTCGGCCAGCTGGTGGGACCGCCTGGTGTTCTCGAGTCCCCACTTCAAGGACAGCTTTGACAGCCTGATTCTGACGCTCCTGAGGCAGGCAGGATTTGCCTCGTCCAAGAAGGTCAAGGATGCAGCAATCTTCTTCGGGCTCCTGCATGTCAGCTATTACGGGGCATCGGTGTGACAGGTGTCACCATAACCATGAATTGGCCGATCGGCGACGATTATGGTTCTCATCGGGTACCGGCCAGTTTGTGATTTCAGACAAGCGACGAGTGCTCCCATCAGACGAACACGATCTATGCTGCCACGCGCACGACGATCCGACGCCGTACGTGAGCAGCGAGTTTTTTTATCAGAGCCAGTACCACAAATTCAGCACTACAGCGCTTTACGCCGGCTGCCTCTTGCCGGCTGGCAAGCATGCCGAATTCGATCCCTACTATGACAATCAGAACATCACCGGTAAGCGCCCGAATCAGCAATTGAATCAGTTCGGACTGGTCCTCGATATCTATTTTCAGGCCCGCCGGCAGGTCCGATGATGGGTGTTTCTTACCCCATTGAGCTAGGCTAAAGTTCACGGCCGCGCGTGCTGCCACAACTGCTCGCACGTGGACTGTTGATTCTTCTGGATGAGCTTGTCGGCGACCATGTCCATGACCGGGTATTACTGAGCCTGGCCCGCGCTCAAATAGAGCAGTGGCAGAAGCAGCGCGCACCAGTAAGGGCGTTTGAGCATAGATTTTCCTCCCGATTCCTATTACCAGCCCTCAGCACTCTTCGTCTTGATAAGGCAGGCAGGGCACCTTCCTTTCCTAGTCTCTCGAAACCCGACCCCCCAAGTGGCCCAACTCCTGCATCGTCGGCGACCGTACAATACCTAGGCGGATTCACCGTATCCCGCGGAGAAATGAAAATCTCGGTCAAGAGCTTCAGCCTCGGGGTGGTAATCTGCGGCGAGGCACTCTCGGAACAATTGTCCCTGGCGTGTTAGCTCGTGTGCTGGCCATATCGAGCGTTTTTCGGGGACTTGGCGTTCTCGGGCCATTTCACACCTGTGACGCTTGTTCAGAATGCCAACCGGCAGCCATCGCAGCTTAGCGTACTCCGCCTTGGCTTTCGGAACATCCGGGTTTGCGTTTTTCCGGGGGGCGAAGAAGTCCTGATAAGCGACGCGCGCCTTGGCCCTGAATTCCTCAGCCCCCGTATTCGTTGCGCCAGCCGTTAGGCCGGCACCTTTTTGCGTTCCGCTTAGGTCCGTTGCCTATGACTGGCCGAAAACCCGGCGCAGGGGGAAGGCCGGCTTGCAGTGCGTAAGCACAAGCCATGCCCAGATGAGCGAGCCCGCCGCCGGCATGAGGCCCCAGTTCGGAATGCGGTGTCTTCTCCTGTTGAATCTCGCACAATCGGATGAGGGGGTTACGTCACTCTATTTCGCGAGCCCGTCGCCGTCCCTCCGGCTTCCCTCTCAGCGAGCTGTCGCGCGAATCAGCATCTCCAGCCCGCTGTTCAGGGTGATTTTCTGGCACCCCTTGAAAGCCGTAGTTCCCAGGCCCCCTCCCAGGCCCCCTACCCCCCCACCACCAATCCGATGCCCGCCCCTTTGCCGCCGCCGAAGATTGCGCCCAGCAGCGCACGAACCCCCTGCCTGAGCACGGTTACGTTGGTCACACTGAAGCCCGCGCGTCGGAACAACTCCCCCCAGCATGGACACCCGCTTCCGCAAGGGTGACCTCGTTGGACTTAGGGACTCTACTCGAACGCAGTCATTCCCGCGAAAGCGGGAATCCACGAGTTTTCACACAAGCTCTAGGGCCGGTATCGTGTGATGCCAATCTATGGGCAACTGCCGAAACGCCGGCGTTGGTATTCGGGCACTATCTACCAAGGCGTCGCAAGAATGCACTGTCATGAGAGTTCAGGCGTGCCATAGCCTGTGTGCTAACTCACGTGAAATGTGTGCGAACTCCCACTGAGGGTCCTGCCTCGCTCCCGCCACAAAATCAATTGCCCAGCAACGTCAAGATGGATACCTACTTGCCCATTCTCGGGCGTAGGCAGCACGGTCAGTATTGCCCGCCTCTGCCTAAAGCAAAAGGACGACAAGCTCGGATCAAGACCGGCGAAAAGGCGGGCCAGAGAATGGAGCTCTTGCAAGTGAGTACAGCGATCACGGGTAAGACGACGAAATCGACTTTCCTCAATGTGGCGATCCGTTGGCCGGGTGGCGCTGTTGCGCGCACAACGTCGACGGCTGGCAGGCAAAGCCCTCTATTCCATAGTCCCGAGGGTCTCGAGCCGAAGTCCCCACTGAAGATCGCAATCCTACTGTTCCTGTTAGCTGCCCCGGTCATGAAGGCGACAGAACTCAGGCCGGAGACCATCCAGGCATGGGATGCCTATGTTCGCCAAGCGCAGGCGCGGACAGAGCAGCGCGTCACCGGACGA
>DATJYK010000194.1:0-14817 GCA_035578005.1 Terriglobia bacterium | reverse complement strand
GCCCGCTCGTAGCCCGGATCGAGCGCATTGCTGTACAACTGGCGCAGCGCCGGCCCCATGGCCTCGAAGTCGCGCCGCTGAAGCTGCGTCTTCAGCACGGCGAGCGCGTCACACTGCATCTTGAACTTGGCCGGCGAGTCCTCGATGCGGCACAGGCCTTTTTCGAAAACGTCCTTGGGCGGCACGCCCAGCTCGCGGTCCATGTCGCGATAGAGGCGGCGCACCTCAAGGGCCGTCTGCTGCGCGCGATCCTCGAGCTGCGCCTCACGAATGCGCTCCAAAGCCTGGAGCTCAAGCTCAAGCCGCGCCAGATCTTGAAAGTGCAGGGCTAGCAAAGGGGGCGCGGGTTCGTAAGGCGCAATCAGCTTGCGGTAGAGCTGTTCAGCGGCGCCCGGCTCCAGCTTCAGGATTCGGGCCTCTGCCAGTCCCAGCAGGCGCGGCCCCGGCAGCCCAGACAGGTTTTTCGCGACCTGCACCAGACCTCGCTCCGTGCGCGGCCTCGTGGACTTCTGAGCGTTGGCGCGATTGGCCAAGGCCTTACGAGGTGAAGCCTGAATCGCGGAGCCGACTCTGGCGCCTGCGCCCTTAACGGGCGGATCCTGCGATGAGCTGGCATTCCCTTTGGAATTTGTAGTGACTGGCATGGCGCCCTCCTTGCAACAATTAGAGAGTTGAATCGTTGAAAAGCCGTTTGGAGTGCGGCAGCTTGCTGCCGCTTTCGTCCTGCGAGCTTGCTCGCGGCCGTGCTTAAACCTGTGGCGTGTCCGGCCAGCAAGCTGGCCTCACCAAAGCGGCAGCAAGCTGCCGCACTCCAAACATTATCCTTGTGAGCAGCATTTGCACCATCTGGTCAGCCTCGGAATCCGGATGGCTGCGCGCGTCCCGGTAGAGTTCGTCGCGTTGTTGCCGGAGGGTGTCGAAATTGGGGTTCATGCGGGCGCTCCTTGCCGTCGTAGGGCCGGGGCTTGCTCCGGCCAAGGCCGACCCAAGGGTCGGCCCTACAAGCGCTGATCTCTTCAACTGCTCTTGTATCACATTCCATTCCCGTTGTCAAGTAAAATAGGCTAGGCTACATTGCGAACGACATTGCCAACAGGAATTTCCAAACTTTCCAAGCAAATAGGCTACGTGGCAGGGTCGTGGTGCCGAGCGATGTCGGCTACAATTGGCGGGGAGTGTCGGGCCGGCCTTCAGCGAGGCTAAGGCGCACGTCCTCAGCAATTTAGTGGGTGTGAACGAGTAGCAGGGAGCCGGCGTTCGAGAATCCGCAGGGCTTGCCTCAGCCCGCCAGTTTCCTCAGTTATCCCGCCCGCAACAGATAGTGCAGCCCGTTTTCCGTCGTCTTCTTCCCCGACTTCCAGTCCGCGATGGCACCGAATCCCGGGATGATGGAACTGCCGATCATGCCGAGTAGTCCGATGCTTACGGCCACGGGCAACAGGGGTGTGGCGGAGAACATCAGCGTGAGAGTGGCAGCGGCGCCGGTGGCCACAAAGCCCAGGCTTTTTAGAAGCAAGCTTCCGCGGGCGTTCGCCCAAGCGTCTCGGGCTTTCCGGCACGCGTTGATATCCTCAATCACCCCGGGAATAGCCTCGGCGTCAAGCTCGGCCTCGAATTCGTCCGTCCAGGGCGTCTCGCGAATCTTGCGGGCAAGCTGCGCCAAGCGCCCTCGCGCTTGCTCGAGTTCGCTCCGATGCTGGTGCCGGTATTCCAGGATGTCGGGCAGAGGGATGCGAGAGGAAATCGCCGGCAGCGTGATATCGCGATCGGTAAGCGCGCCGGCGGCGAGCAAGCTCTGCTTCAAACTTCGCTGCTTCGCACGGTCCTGCAGAATCTGTCGTACCTCAGGAATCTGCTGCGCACGCTTCATCTTCAGCTTAAGCACTTGGTTGTGGAAAGGGTCATCGGTCAAGGGCGCGGCCCCGGCGTGAAGCAGCCCGGCGAACAGCGCGTGGTTGATCATGATCGATTCGCCCAGCGCCAAGGGATAATCCGCGTATCGGTATTCGATAATTTCACCTTCGCCCGGCTGGGTTTCGTCGTACACCTTCATCTCGCTCGCGAGACGCGCTTCCTCGGACTCGCGGTAGCGGACGAATTTAGAATGCTGGCTGATGATGGCGTCCGTGTCGGTCTCATCGTACACTTCGGGATCTCCGTAAGCCTCCCTAAACCTTTGCTGCGCGAGGCTGCCGGCCAGGCTGCGCGGCAACTCTCCCATGAGTCGCTGCATGGCCTGGTCTTCAGGCTCGCGCCTCAGATAGTCCTGATGGGCTGGGTTTTCGCGGATCTCTCGCGGCACTTTGGCGAGAGCCAGGGTCCACGATTTCGCCTTGCCGGAGGCCTCACAGAGCTGCACAAATTCGGAATCTTCGAGGTCGGCACGAACGGCAGCGGCGATAGCGCCTTCGTACTTCTGCAATACTTCTTCGGGGGCAATCCGTACGAGGACGCCCTCCTGCTCCAGAAGCTTCACGTCAGCAGCTACCTCGACCGCACCAATCCCACCCCCACTTGCCTTTTCGGGATCAAGGATCGAGAGCCGGTCGAAATAAAGCGCAGCCGCCTTCAGAAGCGGCGCCTGAGTGTCGCGAAAGGAGCCGTAGGGGTAGTAGAAGATCTGATGCGATTCCATACCATTTCCTCGCGGCTGAAATCCTCGTGCCCAGCCTCAAGAGTGGTCGATCCGCAAGACCTCAGCAACGGATGCTCTGCGGACACGGTTGGCGCTTCTTGAACTCGAGCCGGGCGCCTCTTCGCCGGCCCGGTCCGGCAGATCTATTGTGCCGTCCAGCCGCCATCAATCAGAATGTCGGCACCGGTAATGAAGCCTGCGTCTTCCGAGCATAGGAAGAGGGCCAGTTGACCGACATCTTCCACCTTTCCCCAATGCCCGAGGGGAATGCGCGAAACGAAAAATTGATTGAGCTCCGGATTGCTGAGCAGCGGGGTGTTCATTTCCGTGGCGAACGGACCGGGGCTGATGGTATTCACCGTGACTCCGTCGCCGGCGAGTTCGAGCGCGAGGGCGCGGGTGAAGCCCAGCAGTCCCGATTTGGTGGCGGAATAGGCGGCGCGGCCCGGCAACGAAACCGAAGCCATGGTGGACGCCAGGTTCAGCACGCGTCCATAGCCTCGCCCGCGGAGGTGCGGAATAAAGGACCGGCACATAAGGAACGCGCTGGTGAGGTTGGTGTCTAGCACGAGCCGCCACTCCTCGAGCGTAAACTCCACTACCGGCTTGCGGACGTTCGTTCCGGCGTTGTTGATGAGAATGTCCACCCGTCCGAAGGCTGACGCCACAGCCTGTTCGAGCCTGCGCACGTCGTCTTCCTGGGAGACATCAGCCTGAAAGATTTCGGCCCGTCCGCCGGCCGCTTGGATGGCCTCTCGCGCTTCGTTCAGCGGCTCGAGATGCCGCGCCACAAGGGCGATGGCGGCTCCCTCTCCAGCCAGAGCCAGCGCCATGGCTTTGCCCAGTCCTTTGCTGGCTCCCGAAATGACCGCTACTTTGCCGTCCAGTTTGTTCGCGCTCATGTCGATGATGCTAACACAGCTCAATGTGTATTAATAAGATTCGGAAACACCCCGCTAAGCGACTCGTTACCGGCCTCTACTGATTGCCCAGAGCAAGATCGAGGCTATTGGTGCCATTTGAACGCACCCGCACGCAGTCATTCCCTCGAAGGCGGGAATCCACGAGTTTTCGCACAGGGTCGAAAAACTCGTCGCTGCAAACGAGTTAGATCCCAGGTGCGGTTTTTCATGACCTTTCGCGGGCCGTAGGCCCTAAAGGGACAGACTCTTCAGCCACGTCGCATCCGAATGCGGAACCCGGCGCCGACAGAATCGGGCATCGAAGGTATGAAAGCACTGGGCGGGCAAAGCGTGTAGGATGTAATCTGGCCTTGCGGAAGGCCGTAGATTCGCACGCATAGGCGCCCTTGTGGCGCGCGGGCAAAGAACCCCTTCTTAAGCGCCTTGGCGCCTTGCGTGAGGGGCATTTAGGGCGCTCCCGCCGGGGGTATGTCCTAAATGCAAGAACGAACCCGAGAAGTATAATAGAATCAACAAAAGTGCCAAAAAACGAACCTAAAACGAACCTAAACGAACCTAAAACGAACCCAAGCTCAACAAGGTGCTAATCCAGGAAGTGCTTTAGAATCAGTATTTGATGAAAATGACCGAAATAAGCCGTGGTTTGAGGAATTCACTGGTGCGCAGAGCGGCATGGCGGCCTTTGGGCGGCGGTTTGGCGCAACAGCGGGCACTGGTGTCAGTTGCTGGGCGGAACCCTCTGGACGCAGTCATTCCCGCGAAGGCGGGAATCCACTTCTTCTTTGATACTTCTTTTCCAGGGACTTCTAGAATGGATTCCCGCCTTCGCGGGAATGACTGCGTCCAGGGCGTTCGAATGACACCACTACCCAACCGCGGGCGCGGAAACCGGGCGCCGAAAGAATGGGGCTCGACGGTACGAAACGCGCGGAGCGACCAGACCGTGCAGGATGCGCGTTGCGGAGCCGACAGATTCGCACGCAAAAGGGCAAAGCGGAAGACCAGGCAAAGAACCCCTTAGCGCCTTGCGTGAGCGGCATTTAGGGTGCTCCCCCCGGGGGGTATGCCCTAAATGCAAAAACGAACCCGAGAAGTTATTTAGAATCAACAAAAGCTCGAAAAAACGAACCTGAAACGAACCTAAACGAACCCAGAACGAACCCAAGCTTGGCGTGCAACCCATCAAGCAAGCCTTTTAGAATCAGTGTGGCCTTCAAAAGCGGAAAAAAAGGAACCCAAACGAAGCGAACCCAAGCCAGGCAGAAGGAAACAGCCAAGAGTCGAAAGACCAGGCGACCAGCGCCAATCGCAAATCCAAAATGAGCAGTATCGGCAATCATCCATCGACAATCGTCAGTCATCGTACCTTTTGTCGTAGAATGTTTTGGACTCGATTGATTTCTCCTTCGCTTATGATCTCGGAGCGAGATGCCTAAGTCTTTCAACTTTTAGCTTTTCGACTGTTGACTGGCTCCAGGATTGGCTATGACGGTAAGATTCACCGAAAGCTACGACGTGGTGGTGGTGGGCGCCGGACACGCCGGGTGCGAGGCTGCCATGGCTGCGGCTCGCATGGGTCTGCGCACGGCGCTCTACACCATGAACCTTGACCTGATCGCCCAGATGTCATGCAATCCGGCCGTTGGCGGCGTGGCCAAGGGCCACCTGGTGCGCGAGGTGGACGCGCTCGGCGGCGTGATGGGCGAGGTGATCGACGCGGTCGGCATCCAGTTCCGGCTGCTGAACACGAGCCGCGGTCCGGCCGTGTGGTCGCCCCGGGCGCAGGCCGATAAGAAGCTCTACCGGGTGAAGATGAGGCAGGTGCTGGAGTCCGAGCCCAACCTGCGGATCAAGCAGGCGGAGGTGGTGGATCTGGTGCTGGAGAATGTGCCCGCTGGCGCCGGGACGCAGGACGTAGGGGCAGGCCTTGTGCCTGCCCAGGGCGACCACAAGGGTCGCCCCTACCGTGTGCGCGGCTTAAAGCTCCGCGACGGCCGCACGGTGGAAGCCGGTGCCATGGTGATTACCACGGGGACTTTTCTGAATGGCCTGATCCACTGTGGGGAAGAAACCTACGCGGCAGGACGGTCCGGCGAGTCGCCCGCCGTGATGCTGGGCGAGGCGCTGCGCCGACTCGGGTTTGAAATCGGGCGCTTGAAGACCGGTACGCCTCCCCGGCTCGACGCCAGGTCGATCGATTTCTCGCGCTTTCAGGTGCAGCCGGGCGATCCCATTCCTACGCCTTTCAGCTTCCGCACGCGGGCGATCACTCAGCCACAGACGGTTTGCTGGATCACTTACACGAACGCCGAGACTCACCAGGTGCTGCGGCAAAACATGCAGCGCTCGCCGCTTTACTCCGGACAAATCAAAGGCCTTGGGCCGCGCTATTGCCCGTCGATCGAAGACAAGGTGGTGAAATTTCCGGACAAGGCGCAGCACCAGATTTTCCTTGAACCCGAGGGCCTCGACACCAACGAGATTTACGTCAACGGCATGTCCACTTCCATGCCGATCGACGTGCAGTGGGCCATGGTGCGCTCCATTCCCGGTCTCGAGGAGGCGGATATGATCCGTCCCGGCTACGCCATCGAGTACGACATGGTGCAGCCCACAGAACTGACGCCGTGGCTGGAGACCAAGAGGATTGAAGGCCTGTTTCTGGCGGGGCAGATCAACGGCACCACGGGTTACGAGGAGGCCGCCTGCCAGGGCATCATGGGCGGCATCAACGCCGGCTTGCGGGTGCAGGGGCGCGAGCCGCTCGTGATCGAGCGCACGCGGGGCTACACCGGCATCCTGATCGACGACTTGGTGAGCAAGGGCTGTGACGAGCCTTACCGCATGTTCACCTCGCGCGCCGAGTTCCGGCTACACCTGCGGATCGATAACGCCGACGAGAGGCTTACGCCTCTGGCTTACGCGGCCGGGACGATTCGTAAGACGGACTATGAAGCGTATCTTGAGAAGCAGCAGAGGATTTCGGCCGCTACGCGATTTCTGCTCGAAACGCGGCTCAATCCTGAGACGCGACTAGGCCGCGAAGTGTATACAAAACTCGGCCTGATGGCGGGTGGGGAGTTCACAGGCTCTGCTCCACTGAACGGCGCGCAGCTTCTGAAAAGGTCCGAGGTGTCTATTCAGGACCTGATTGAGTGGGTGAACGTGGCGCTGCTGAGCCAGGGCCTCGCGCCACTTGGCGGCAGCAGCCCGGTACCGACAGCAGCCCAGCCTGGCTCGGATGCGCCTTGTCTCTTCGCCCGCGAAGAAGCGTTGCGCGTAGAGACAGGCTTCAAATACGAAGGGTATCTAGCGCAGCAGGAGCGGCAGATCGAGCGCATGAAGCGCGCGGAAACCCGCCGTATTCCGGACTGGTTTGACTACCGCCAGGTGTCGGGACTTTCACGCGAAGTGGTCGAGAAGCTCACGCGCGTGAAGCCGCTGACTCTGGGCCAGGCGGCGCGCATCCCCGGCATCACGCCGGCCGCGGTGAGCCTGGTGAACGTCTACATCGAAATCTTTCAGCGGCGCGCCGTGGAACGCGCGCCGGCTTGAAGTTGAGGACAGCCATGCGGCAATTCAACTACACAGTGCTATTGCAGCCCGCTCCCGAGGGCGGTTACAACGTGGTGGTTCCGGCCATTCCTGAGATCTGCACGTACGGCGAGACGGCCGAAGAGGCACGCCTGATGGCTGAAGACGCAATCCGCTGCTTTCTGGAGAGCGTCTTGAGAACGGGCGAGCCGATCCCGGAAGATGTGGAGCCCGCGACGGAGCACCTTGCGGTTACTGTGGCCTGACCCGGATGCCAGAAAAGCTTCCCGTTCTAAAGGCGAAAGAGGTTGTCCGTGCGTTGTTGAACGCGGGGTTTTACGTGCATCACCAAACGGGCAGCCACGTACGGCTGCTTCACGCGTCTCGAACAGAACCTCGCGTCACGGTACCGATGCACGCGCGCGACATTCCACCGTCGCTGCTGCGCCGTATTCTGAAGCAGGCTGGGCTCAGCGCCGAGGAGTTTGCAAAACTGATTTGACAGAGCGTCGGCCCGGACTAGCCGCCCTTCTTCGGCCTCCATTGCTCGAAGAACTGCTTGAACGAGTCCGGACCCAGGTAGCGGGCGTCTTCGAACTGGCCCTGATCCTGAGAGTAGAGCAGCTTGCCATGCGAGTCGAGCACGGCCAATGCTGGAATACCTTTCCTCAGTGGGATGCCGTATTTCTGGGCCAAGTCGAGGTTCTTGCTATAGAGGCCGACGTCCACGTGGACCACGACGTAGTTCCGTTCCACCAATTGTGCAAGACCCGGCGAGCTCATCTGGGCGTCGAGCACATGGCAGTCCAGGCACCAGTTGGCGCCGAAGTCCAGCACGATATTCTTGCCCGACCGCGAAGCCTGGGCAACGGCGGCCGCGATCTGTTGATGCGCGTCCGCCGTCTCATTGTAGACAAGGCTGCCTGCCGCAAGCACTGCGGCTGCGAAGGCAATCGACACAGCACATGCCGAGCTCGCTATTTTGAGACACTGGGTCATCACGCTTCTCCGTTCATGCTTTCACAACCCGGCGCTGACATCGAGAGCCCGGCGCTTATTACAGCATAGAACGAGCGCGAAGAAGGAGAAACCCGTGACTGCGACGACGCCTTGGGTTATTTGACCGGCCTTACACAAGAGGCCAGCAGGGAGGGGCTGGGCTGAGCGATGTAACCTTTGGGGTACCGGACCACTGTGACCCGCACGGGCGCGCGGCCGGAACCAAGAAAGCCAAGCTTCTGGGCCGCTGCCCTGGAGAGATCCAAAAGGCGGCCGGGGACGTTTGGACCTCTGTCGTTAACCCGTACAGTGACTTCCTTGCCGTTCTTGAGGTTCGTCACTTTTATCCGGGAATTGAAAGGAAGCGTGCGATGTGCGGCCGTTAACTTGTTCATATCATATAACTCCCCGCTCGCCGTCTTGCCGGCGGACTCGGAGCCGTACCAGCTTGACAGGCCCACCTGAGTCCAGGTCAAGGGAACAACGCCCGCCGATGAAGCGAGACGGTAACGCACCGGAACACTGGCCTCAGATTGGCCTGACACGGCAACCAGCGCGGCCACCGCGCAGATCATCATCAAATTCTTCATACAGCCTCCATGATGCCCCAGAAGCGGCACCGGCCGCTAAAGCCATAATAGATTGTCTGGGGAGATTGGATAAGGAGAATATACGGAATTTGGTAGATTATGTCAATCGAAATCGTTGGCTACTGTCCAGTTGTAAACCCTGACTAAGGAACTGGTACCAAAGCACAGGGTCAGGCTGTCACCTTTGTGACCCGCAGCGCGGCCTCCTTCAGGAACTTGGCGGCTTCTTCCGGTGAGGTCGGATTGATGTGAAATCCTGTTCCCCATTCAAAGCCCGCCAGGTTCGTAAGTTTAGGCATAATCTCGAGATGCCAGTGGTAGTAGTCGTTCAGATGCTCCGGTACAGGCGAGGTGTGGATGACGTAATTGTAGGCAGGATGGTCAAGCACAACGTCGAGGCGGCTGAGCATGTCTTTGAGAAGCACGGCCAGTTGCTCCAAGTCCTCCTTTGAGGATTCCTCGAACGCCGATTGGTGCACCTTGGGCACGAGCCATAGCTCGAAAGGGAAGCGAGGTGCGAAAGGCGAGAGGGCGGCAAAGAGGTCATTTTCTGCCACAAGTCGTACGTCGGCGGACATCTCCTGCTGGAGAATGTCGCAGAAAATGCAGCGTTCTTTGTAAGCAAAGTATTCACGCGCGCCTGCCACTTCCTCGGCTACCCATTTGGGAACTACAGGCAGGGCAATCAGTTGCGAGTGGGTGTGCTCGAGCGTGGCTCCGGCCGCTGCGCCGTGGTTCTTGAAAATCAGGATGTACTTGAAGCGCTTGTCTTTCTTGAGGTCCACAATGCGGTCACGATAGGCCCACAACACGGATTCGAGCTGCGCGGGAGGCAATGTCGCCAGGGTGGCGCGATGGTCCGGCGTCTCGATGATTACCTCGTGGGCGCCAACACCGTTCATCTTGTCATAGAGCCCTTCGCCTTGCCGGTTCAAGGAGCCTTCGATTCCGAGCGCGGGGAATTTATTGGGTACTACGCGCACTTGCCAGCCGGAGTCGTCCCGAGAGCTTCCATCGTTGCGGTAAGCAAGGACTTCGGGCGGGGTCTTCGACTCGTTGCCGTAGCAGAAAGGGCAGAACCTGGAGCCTCGGATGACGACGCTCTCGCGAACGAAGTCGGTGGGCCGTTTGGCTCGGTCGGTGGCGATGATCACCCAGCGGCCTACAACCGGGTCTTTGCGGAACTCAGGCAAGCTCTGTCTCCTCTGAGGTTCTCGTTGCCGCCCTCATGATGTCGAGCCAGCGCGATAGAAGGCCTCAGTGCAGTTGAGGCCGCCTTCAGTAAGCCGCGAGCGTCCGGTTATTACCAATTCATCCGCTGTGGACCCGCAGGCTTGAAGGCATCTTTCACGAGCCTCACTGTATATCCATCGGTGGGATTCCAGGCGACGACGATGACATCGAACCGGTAAGTAATCTTCCCGGCGCGTCGAAGCCTTCGAACGTAACCTCTTGCTGACCGCACAATACGCTCGCGCTGGGCTGCCTGGACTAAGCGGGCGTCGGGCTGGGAGTCCACGGACCTGCGGGTCTTCACCTCGACGAAGGCCAGCACCGGCCCATCCCACGCTACGAGGTCAAGTTCACCCGGCGTCGGACCCGGCTGGTGCTCGCGCGGCAGTCCCGGACGCCGGTTCCTTGCTACGACGGTGTACCCGGCTTGCCGCAGGTACCAGTAAGCCAGCATCTCACCGCGGCGGCCAGCCTCGAGGTGAGCGGCATCCTGCTGCGGGTTCTGAGGTTGACGCCTGCCCGAACGCTTCATCGTGGGCCGGCCCTGAGCCCTCTGGGCGGAGCGCCGTTCTCTCCACACAAGGAGCCGGTAGACAGCACGAGCCAACAAGACCATGAAGCGCGGCCCGCCTTCCCAACTTCACCTAGAAACCCATCTGGAAGCCTGGGAGCGCGGGCGTCCCGCCCGCTCTTACGGGGTACTGGAGTGCAAGGGGCGGGCGGGACGCCCGCGCTCCCAGGGTTTCCGGATGAGCTTCTAGATTGAGCTCTCGGCCTCGGTGATGCAAGCATCAAGAGTCCGCACGGCGAAGTCTGCCTGCTCGTCGTCAATCACCAGCGGCGGACACAGTCGCACGGTTGTATCTCCCGACCCGAGTACGAGTAGTCCCTGCTGGAACGCGAGTTGAACGATGCGGTTGCGTAGGTCTGGCGCCTTCTCTTTCGTCTTTTGATCGCGCACGATCTCGATGCCGATCATTAGGCCCTTGCCTCGAATGTCACCGACAATAGGGTGCCGCTCCCGCCAATCGGCGGTTCGGCTGAAGATGAAGTCGCCCATACGAGCGGCGTTGGCGATGTACTTCCGCTCCAGGAGGTCGAGAGTGGCCAGCGACGCCGCAATGCAAACCGGGTTCCCGCCGAAGGTCGAAGCGTGTGCACCGGGCGTCCAGTTCATTACTGAGCCGCGCGCGATGATGGCACCCAGCGGCATGCCCGATGCGATCCCCTTGGCGGTGCAGATGATGTCGGGCGTGGCTCCGGCGTGGTCAACCGCCCACCACTTGCCGGTCCGGCCCATGCCAGATTGCACTTCGTCCGCCACCAGCAGAATGCCGTGCTTGCGGCAGATCCGCTCCAGCCCCAGCAGGAACTCCGCGGGAGCCGGCAGATACCCGCCTTCACCCTGGATGGGCTCGATGAAGATGGCGGCTACCTCTTCGGGATCCACGCGGCGCCTGAAGAGCTCCTTCTCAAGGTAGTTCAGGCAGTCTTCCGACGCGCATTCGGGACGCACGCCGTAAGTGCCGCGATAGGTGTCAGGAAACGGCGCGTGGAACACGCCCGAGAGCAAGGTGCCGAACCCTTTGCGCTGAACGGCCCTGCTGGCGGTAAGCGAGAGTGCTCCCATGGTGCGCCCATGGAAGGCGCCGTGAAAGGCCACCAGCTTGTCGCGCTTGGTGTGATATTTGGCCAACTTGATGGCGGCTTCCACGGCTTCGGCACCCGAGTTGCCGAAATAGACGCGCTTTCCCTCCTCGCCGGGAGCGATGGCGCCCAGTCTTTCGGCCAATTCCGCCAGACCGGGATAATAAAAGTCTGTTCCCGACATGTGAATGAGTTCCGCAGCCTGCTTCTGGATGGCGGCCACCACCTCGGGATGGCAATGGCCCGTCGAGACGACAGCAATGCCCGCAGCAAAATCCAGGAAGACGTTCCCATCCACGTCCTCCACCAACGCCCCCTGGCCGCGCTTGGCCACCAACGGATAGTCGCGGGTATAAGAAGGGGAAACAAATTGGTGGTCAAGATCGAGCACCCGGCGCGCCTCGGGCCCGGGCAGGGATGTATTGATCTGAGCGATTCCGGCGCTCTTCCTTTCGGCGAGTTCTAAAGTCACAAGTCACCTCCTCTGTGGATTTCCACGGCGCGCTGCAATCACGCAGCGGCCGGACGTGTTCGTCAGCGACGGCCAGGAAGCAGCCGGGCAGCCGCTGGCAAACGGCCTCAGAGGGATGCTAGTCTCCAGCAAAAAGGTTGGGACGGGCAAACAACGGGAGTGTGGGCCAAAGAGCAGTGCGAGCCATAGTTTACTTCCGCTTCCAACGGGTTCCACCCTTGGTATCTTCAATTATAACACCGGCCTTCAATAATTCGTTACGGATCTCATCTGCCTCGGCGTATTTGCCGCTCCGGCGGGCGCGTTCCCGCGCGCCGACACGCTGTTCGATTTCCTCTTCGCTGATCGTCTCCATCAGCAGCGTTCCCGGACGTTGACCATTTGTGGGAGCGCCGCCTGCGGCCTCGGTGGCGGCGGCCCCGACAAAACCGTAATCCCGCAGCTTCGCGTAGTCTTCGTCTTCGAGCACGGCGAAGATGCGGTTCCAGCGCTCCAGAACGTTCAGGTAAGCGGCGCGCTCGTCCTCATGGAACTCACCGCGATCCATCGCCGTGTTGCCTTCGCGAACCAGCTCGAACACTGCGGCTAGAGCCTCCGCTGTGTTGAGGTTGTCATCAAGGCCTTCTTCGAAAGCCTTCAGGGCAACGGCGGCCTTTTCGGCCAGAGCCGCGTTTGACCCGGCCTGAAACTTATCGTCCTTAAGACGCCGTTGGAAATTCCGCAAGCGCTCGAGGGACTGCTCGGCCTGCTCCAGACCTTCGAAAGTAAAGTTAAGTTGCTTGCGATAAGGCACCGAGGCCAGCAGATACCGCACCGCGCTGGGCTTGAAGCCACGGCCGATCAGGTCTCGCAGCGTATAGAAGTTGCCCAGCGACTTTGACATCTTCTGGCCGTTCACCAGCAGGTGCTCGCCATGAATCCAGAAGCGCGAGAACGGCTTTCCTGTGGCCGCCTCACTCTGGGCGATCTCGTTCTCGTGGTGGGGAAAGATCAAGTCTGTTCCGCCCGAGTGAATATCCAAGGTCGGTCCCAGATATTTCATGGCCATCACGGAGCATTCCAGGTGCCAGCCCGGCCGTCCCAGACCCAGCGCCGTCTCCCAAGAGTCCTCTTCCGGCTTTGCAGCCTTCCATAGCACAAAGTCGCGCACGTCGGCTTTCTCATACTCGTCCGCGTCCACGCGGGCTCCGGCGCGATTGCCCGAGAGGTTGATTTTTGAGAGCTTGCCGTACTCGGGAAACGACTCTACCCGAAAGTAGACAGAACTGTCGCTCGTGTAAGCGCAGTTCTTCTCTTCCAAAGTCTGGACGAGCTGCACCATGTCGGGAATATGGTCCGTGGCGCGCACCAGAAACTCGACGTCTTCAAGATTCAGGAGCTTGCGATCGATCTTGAACGCCTCAATATACTTGTCCGTGTACTCGCGCAAAGGCAGGCCAGCGGCGCGCGCGTTGCGGATGGTCTTGTCATCCACGTCGGTCAGGTTCATTACCTGCATCACTTCGAAACCGCGATACTTGAGATGCCGCCGCAGGATGTCTTGAAACACGAAAGTGCGGTAATTGCCGATGTGTCCGTAGTCGTAAACGGTAGGCCCGCAAGTGTAAATGCGCACACGGTTTCCGTCGAGAGGATTAAATTCCTCCACGCGCCCGGAAAGCGTGTTGTGAAGTCGTAAAGCCATCTGTTCCGGCTATTCTCCTGCTGAGAGGCCCAAAGCGATTCTATCGGCGCGGGTTGAAGTGCGTCAAGGAGACTAGCGCTCCGGTGGCGGGTCAGTTTTACTGGGTTTCGGAGAAGTGGTTCAGACGTCAAGGGCCGACTAACATGTAAAGGAATCAAACAACTCCTTTGATTTCATAAACATCGTGGCCTACTGCAGTTAAGTAGCTTTGTTTTCATAAATATCGTGGGTTCCAAAAATCTGTCCTTTGTTATCAATAACATCGTGGGACCCTCCTTCATTTCGCGATTTTTTGAAGTGCCCTGATGCGCTTTGTAGCGTTCTTTCGTGCACGCGAACACTGCCGCCGACGGCCCCACTCGGCGACTTCCGACGAAAGCTGCTGATGTTGGTGCTGGCCTTACGGCTTGTGGTTCAGGCAACGACATACGCTAGCAGTCCTGGCTCATTTACTCAACTATATATAGCAAAGCAGGACCGATGTCAAGCAAAATGTGGACCAGGCTGGACCAGGTGGTGTCTCGGTTCGACGTAGGGGCAGCAGCAAAGGCCAGCTATCAGGATTTCGCCTTCATTGCCCACTCATGCAGTTCGAGGCGGCGCGCACCGTCCGTCACATAGGGGTCGCTCGCGGCAATCTCCTGAGCTTCCTCCAGGGACGAAGCAATGTAGATCACGAGTCCTCCGCTTCCGTCCGTAAACGGCCCACGAGCAAAAATTTTGCCGTGAGAATCCTGTTCGTCCAGAAACGCCAGATGGCGAGGTCGTATGGTGCGGCTCTTTTCCTGATCGAGCATGGGCAGAAAAGCGGCAAAATACTTCATCAAAGATGCCCTCCCTGTGTGTTACTGACACTTTAGGATAGATAAATAAATAATATTTACATCTTCTGTCCTGCCGTGCTGTTAACGTTGGGTATGGGCACGGATGCCCAACTGACCCAATACTTTCCAGAACCAGGGCCGCCAGTGGCGCAGGACGGGGACGGCGGACAAGGTCAACGGACATGATTTTCCCGGTCCCCAAGTGCCCCGCGCCTATCCCTACGGGATCTACGATCTGGGACGCAACGCCGGCTTCGTCAACGTGGGCACGGACCA
>DATJYK010000193.1:0-2010 GCA_035578005.1 Terriglobia bacterium | reverse complement strand
GCCGCGGTGTGGCCGCCCTGGTCGCTGCCAAAGAAGATCCAGTTGTGGCGGCCAACAGCCACGCCGCGAATGCTCCGCTCGGTGCGATTGTTGTCGATCTCCAGATCGCCATCCTCGCAGTAGCGGTTCAGCGCGGTCCAGTTCTTCAGCGTGTACCGAACCGCCCGCCCTTCCGGACTTTTCGGCAACACCTCGGTCTGAATGTCCATCAGATACCCCTGCAGCTTGTCCAGCACCGGACGCGACTGGCGTTGACGCAACGCCAACCGCTCCTCCGCAGTCCGCCCGCGCGCCTGCTCCTCCACACGGTATAACTGCGCGATCAGCAATAGCGCCGGCCCCATGTGCGCCTGATCCGAGTCCAATGCCTTGAAGTAATACCTCCTGGCATGACTCCAGCACGCGACCTCGATCAAGCCGCGCGCCGGGTCCTTGAAAAAGGCATCATATCCTCCATAGGCATCCGCTTGTAAGCGGCCGCGATATCCTTTCAAGAATTCTTCCGGTCCCGCCCGCGCCCGTGTTTGGGTGTAGTCATATAGGATCACCGGATGATCCTGATCTCCGTAGTAGGGCCAGATGCGCCCGGTGCGGGCGAAAGGCAACGCTGCATCCAGCACTTTCACCCCGGTATCGTCCGTGCCGATCACCTTCGATTCGAACAGAACCTCCTTGGCCTTTCCGTACAGCGGCTTCAGCAGACCAGCGCACTGCGCCAGCCAGCCGCACATCGTCTTGCGGGAGATGTCGGCGCCGTGTCGCTCGAAGATCTTCTCCTGCCGGTTCAGGGGCAGGTGGTCGGCGGTCTTGGCCACAATCACCTGCGCCAGCAGGCTGGCCCCCGCGGTGCTCTTCTCAATCGGCTGCGGCGGCTTGGTGGCGGTCTTTACGGTGCAGTCGCAAGCGTACTTCTTGCAGACATCCTCGACGACTTTCAGTTGCGCCGGAATGTATTCATAACGCTCGCTGGTTTCCTCCCCGATGGGCCGCAGATCCTTCTGACAAGTGGAGCAACGCTTTTCCTCATCCGTCAGGTCATGGACGATCCGCTCACGCTGGAGATTCTTCGGAAGAGCCTGCCGGCCGCCCGTTCTCTTCTTCGGGGCGGCATCGCCAGTTGCGCCGCCGGGGGCATCGTCGTCCGAGTCGTCCCCCTTCTCGGGGGATTCGGCTTGCGCCTGCCGTGCCCGCCATAATTCCTCAAACAGGGCGAACTGATCGGCGGAGAGCTGTTCGCTCTTGCGGCTGCGTTTGGCGTCCAGTAACTCGCGCAACAACGTCTCGATCTTCGTTCTCTCAGCCGACTCGCGATCCAGTTGGGCCATCAGGTCGAGCACCATTTGCTGCAGGACCTTGGGGTCTTCCGGGAGGTATTTGGGATCGATTGCCACGAGTAAGTTATAGTTTATGCACTTATTCGTGTAATTTCAATATTGAAAATGAGAGTAACGTCAAGTTATGATGGTCTCTGGTATCGCTTTCGTTTCTCCGCCCGGTCCAGATCGATTCCGCTCAGCAAAGCTCCCAGTTCCTGCGCCGTGATCTCCTGCCGCTTTTCCTCTGCCTCGCCGGCGAACGGCACAGCGTAAGTGCCCTCCTCCAGGCGCTTGCTCCAGATTGCGAATCCGTCGCGGTCCCAATACAAAATCTTTACGCGGTCCCGCCGTCGGCTGGCGAACACGAACAGGTGCCCGGCATAGGCGTCCAGTTCGAGATGGTCGCGCACCAGCGCGTGCAGGCTGTCGAAACTCTTGCGCATGTCACACGCCGTCAGGCAGAGATACACGCGCACGCTGGCCGGCAGGTGGATCACGCGCGCAGCACTTCCAACACAGTGCGCAACGTCACGGCATCCACCCCCACGCCGATGCGCAGGCGCTCGCCGGCGGGGAGCGTCAGCTCCAAATTCCACTCGGGCGCGGGTTGCACTCCCGTGTGATCCACCAGGGCGAAGCGCACCGGCTTGGTCTCCCGCAGCCGCCTGCGCCAACTGTAAAAAGCATGCTCGGC
>DATJYK010000192.1:0-20620 GCA_035578005.1 Terriglobia bacterium | reverse complement strand
GCTCTCGAAAGCCACCCCTCTTGACACCTCGGCGATAATAGCAGTGGAGGTGTCCTGTTTATGAGATTTCGAGCCTACAATCCTGAGCAAGCCTATCTGCTGCCACCCAGCGTCCCGGAGGTGCTGGGCGAGAAGCACCTCTGTCTTTTCATCCGGAGGGCGGTGGAGCACTTGGATTTGAGTGCCTTCCTGGCCGAGTACGGCGAGGAGGGGCAACCCGGCTATCATCCCGCCCTGATGGTTGGGGTCTGGCTGTACGCCTATGCCCTGGGGATCAGCAGCTCGCGGCGGCTGGAGCAACGGGTGCGCGAGGACCTGGGATTTCGTTACCTGGCGGGCGGGGCGCAGCCGGACTTCTGGACGTTGAACGAGTTTCGCAAGCGACATCCCAAAGCGTTGAACGACTTGTTCACCCAAGTGGTGGAACTGGCGCGCCGGGCGGGGCTGGGACGCTTGGGTCACCTGGCCATCGACTCGACGCGGGTGAAAGCCAACGCTTCGCCGGATCGGGTCGACAGCGTCGAGAAGTTGCGGGCGGAGCGGGCTAAGATTCGGCGTCAGATTCGCCACTGGCAGCGAGCCTGTGACGCCGACGATCCCAACGAGCGGCCGGGGTTGGAGTTGGCGGAAAAAGAGCGCGAGCGGCTGGAGAAGGCCCTGGCGGAAATCCCGGTGCGGCTGGAGCAATTGAAGAAGAGCGGCTTGCCACGGCGCTCGCGCACCGATCCGGAGAGCCGCTTTTTGAAAGTGCGGAAAGGATTCGTGCTGGGCTACACGGTGACGCTGGCGGCCAGCGAAGACCACGTGATCGTGGAGCAGCGGGTGAGCCAAGAGCCGACCGATAACGACCTGCTGCTGCCGACAGTGAAGGCCGTGCAAGAGCGTTGTGGCGAGAGCCCCGGCCAGGTGAGTGCGGATAGTGGATTTTTCTCGGTGGACTCGTTGAAGAGCTTGGCGACGGAGAAGATCGACGCTTATGTGCCGGATTCGAATTTGGCGCGGGTGATGAATCGGGGCGGGCGCCTGAAGGGTCGAGCGCGGGACGCCACTCATCGGGCGATGCGGCGCAAGCTGCGCAGCCCCGCCGGAAGGGCGGTCTACGCGCGGCGGCAGGGCTTGATTGAACCGGTTTTTGGAGTGCTGAAAGAGCAACGAGGGATGAGGCAATTCCGACGGCGAGGCCTGGAGAAAGTGGCGGCGGAAATCGCCCTGGCCACCACCGCCTTCAATTTGACGAGGATCTGGAAGCAAGCCCCGGAGGCGCTGGGGCGGTAACCTCCGCCGTCGGGCTGGGTCGAGCGAGGATCGAGTTTGCGAAACGTTGAAGGGGATCATTGCCAGTCTCCGCGCTTACACTGCGAAAGAGAATCTCGGGCGGCGCGAGTTCTCACACAAACTCTTCAGCCCCGCCGTTAAAGACCTTCGAGATTTCTCCCTTGTCTCGCCCCACGCACAGCTTGCAGTTGCAAGCTGTGCGTGGGGCGAGACGAGAAAAGCGTCTAAATACGCTGTGCGGCAGGGCTGAAGCCCTGCCCTTTCGGCTCTGATAGGGCCGCTGGTGAGAAATGCGGATTAGTGGGCGCATCTTTTCTGCCACGCGGTCACATTACTCCCCGACCTCTCTCCGCTCAAGGAGATCCTTTGCCTGCCGGCCATGATGCGTCAAAGCGGCTTGTTGCGGCTACACGATTAAACTCCGGCAGATAGTGCCAATCACGTATTGCCCCGACGCAACCCCAACAGGTAGCCTTTCTAAGCGTTCGAGTGCGGTCTTCGATAGCAGGGCAGTTCTCATAGGTAAGAAGAAGGGTCACATCATAGGGGCAGCTCCCGCGCGGGAGCTCGCCGGCGGGGTGCATTTATGCGGATTCATCGGTACGTTCCGGTCGCCGTTTTCCTGGCGACGCTGATGTTCGTTTCTGTTCGTCCGGCATCTGGGCAAGGTTGAGTGTGCCAAAGACAAAACCCATCCGTGTTTGGTGGGTCAGACGCTTATATGCAGAAGGGGCAGTGGCAGCTCACCACTTCTTTCTTCCACTTCTATTCCGACAAGCATTACATCGGCACTGAGCCCAACAACAACATCACTGCCTACCAGGGTCCCGTGAACGTTCGCAGCCAGTTTGACCTTATGTTCACCTACGCCCTCACCGACCGTTGGGACGTTTCGCTCGACGTTCCCATTCAGCACCAGACCTATGATCTTCACCGGCCCTTTCCCGCCTCAGGTCAATCGGGGCCGGTTCCCATCAACACCGGGGCGGATGGCCTGGGCGACATCATCCTCAGCGGGGGCTACTGGTTGTTTTCGCCCAGGCAGTCCCGGGGAAACGTCTTTGTCTCCCTGGGCCTGGAGATGCCCACGGGCAATTATTATGCTAGCTCTGACGTCTACGGCCGCCAAGTCCCGGTGGACACCTCCGTGCAGCCGGGCAACAGGGCTTGGGGAGTGGTTCCCACGGTGCAGGCTTTCCGGACCTTCAACCGGTTCGCGGTTTGGGGTTTCGGGACGTACCTGATCAACCCGCGAAACACCACCGGGACGCCGGCCTTCTTCCCAGCGCTCGGCAACCCCAACACCACTACAGTGAATTCGAGCGCTGACCAATACCTGGCAGTGGTGGGCGGCACGATTCCCACGCCTTTGCACTGGCTCTCCCTCACTGCCGCGTACCGCTTTTCTGGGGTTCCAGTCCAGGATCTGTTCGGCCCCTCGGACGGATTCCGTCGGCCTGCCAACCTGCAATACATCGCGCCCGGCCTGGATGTTACCTTCCTCGGGCGAACCATCAGTTTCAGCGTGCCGATGGTGACCTACATCAACGTCAAGCCCCACATTGTGAATGGCGTGAATCAGAATACTGACGCTACCGTTCCCGGTTTCATGTTCACAATTTCCTATCCGTTGCGGTTCGGCGGCGGAGGAGGACATCGGTCCTCTTGAGTCGGCGAGTGAAACTCGTCCTTCCGGTGTTGTTGCCGGTGTTTGCCCTGGCGGCGCCGCATAGCTTGGCGGCCGGGGAACCGCGCCCGGGCGATCAGGTGGCCGACTTTACCTTCACCGATTTTTCCGGCGTGCAGCATCGCCTTTCGGATTTTGCCGGCAAGTACGTCCTGCTTGATTTTTGGGCTACGTGGTGCGGGCCGTGCCTGAAAGAGATTCCTGACCTCAAACAGGCTCGCGAACAGTTTAGCCCTCGCGGGCTTGTCATTGTTGGCATGAATAGCGACAAGAAGCAGGAAGCGGCCCAGCGGTTTGTGCGTGAGAACGATATTCCCTGGGTGCAATCGTCTGCCAGCAGCACCGGGCAGATCATGCATCACGCGTTGAAGGTGAAGTGGTACCCCACGCTGATTCTGCTCGGACCGGATGCCAAAATTCTCGCTGTCTCGGTGGGTGAAAAGCCGCCACTCTACGGTCCTGCTCTGCTCAAGACCCTCGATCAGACTCTTCCTTCGGGCCAGTCCTGAGGCGCCGGCGCCAAGCTGACACAAGCAAGATGGAAAAAGAGGTGACGGACAGCGGCCTCTTTCCCTGGCAACTCGGATTCGGTGCCCTTCAACTGATACGATGCAGCGCAAAGCCCGAAAAGCGGATCAAACCAAACGTAGAGCTAATCACGGCGACATAAGTTGTAGCGGCGCTCTCCGAGCGCACAGGAGCAGATAATCGGAGCAGGTGGTCAGAAGTGGGAGCGGTCGGGAGAAAAGGAGCGCGCTGCAGGGGCGCAATGCAATAGCCGGGGGCAACGCCCCCGGAACAGGATCGCGATCTCAGAGCGACCCTGAAAGGGTCGAATAAACACGAACGTCGCGCCGTCCGTGAGCACGGGTGGCAGCGCGAATTAGCTGAAAGCCCGCCTCGGAATTCGCCTCGGAATTCGCTTGACTTTCTCTCTCCACAAGCGCAGAATGCGCAACGTCGGCTGGGGCTGACCCGAGGTAGCGGGTCAGCTAGCTCAAGGGGGCACCTCACAACAAGTTGATTCCTGCCGGCTCCGGATTTGATTCGTCAACACACGCGAACTCAAGGAGGAGTCCATGAAATCGCGAAAAACGGTCGAGCTCAACAAAGGGTTCAACAAACGCTGGCTAGGTTATGCGGCGGCAGCGGGCGCTGCCGGCGTGGGAATGCTCGCCACGGCGCCTCCCGCTCGAGCGGACATCATTTTTACCCCCACCGAGTCCAAAGTGCCCGTCAACGGTTCTCTGGGTCTGGACGTCAACCACGACGGCACCACGGACTTCAACCTGACGAACTTTGCGACTCTTCATACTCTGATTCGCGGTGGGAAGACCTCCATTTTCAATTATTACGGCGGGGCGCGCATGAACGTTTCACCCCTCGGCAACCTGGTGGTGGGACACTCAGCTTCTGTTGCCCGCCTGCCTTTCGGAGCGTTTATAGGCTCGTACCAGAATGGGGCGTTCAACCAAGGCACTCGCATGGCCTCGGTGGCCGGGGGCTTCGGTACAAAGTGGGTGTGGTCGTACTACCTCCCTGGACGCGGTTGGCAGCATGGCACGCATGTGAGTCGCCATCCCTTTCTTACTTCTCAGGGCCAAGGCTCCTGGAGGGGCGACGGCACGGGTTACCTGGGCTTTCTGTTCACCGCCGCTGATGGCTTCCATTACGGCTGGGCAAGCTTCGATATTACGGAACTGACCTCGCCCTCCAGCGTCTCCTACAACGAGGTGCTGACGGGTTATGCCTACAACACCGTGCCTGACGCCTCAATTACCGCCGGCGAGGGTTTTCGGACGCCCGAGCCCGGCACGCTCGGCCTGCTCGCGCTCGGGTCGCTGGGGCTGGGATTCTGGCGGCGGCGGAAGGCAGTAGGCAGTCAGCAGTAGGCAGTCGGCAGTAGGCGCAGTGGAACCACACCGTGGCACCGCCGCTCCCGGCGGTGCGGCGCCGGGCGGTCGTCAGCAAGATAGTCGGAGTCGGCGGTGGGAAGTGGTAAGCGGTTCAGAGAAGAAGTGCGCCCTGAAGGGGCACTCTATAATAGCCGGGGGCAACGCCCCCGGAACAGGATCGCGATCTCAGAGCGACCCTGAAAGGGTCGAATAAACACGAACGTCGCGCCGTCCGTGAGCACGGGTGGCAGCGGTCCGGGTAGAAGAAAAGCGCCCTGCAGGGGCGCAATGCAATAGCCGGGGGCAGTCGCCCCCGGAACGGGATCACGATCTCAGAACGACCCTGAAAGGGTCGAATACTGACAACCTGCACCCGCATCAGAGGCGGCGGTCAGCCCGGGCTCTCAGTACTCACCCATATCCATCCAAAAGTCCCCTCCGCCACTGCATCGTAACCACTGATCTATAACTAGTATGCTGTTGAATATTATTATTATATCAATATTGCGTCTTGACGCGGTTTGACGACAAGAGTCCAATGCCCGCGGGGACAACTGTCATGGCGGAGACCGACGGCAACCGTCACGGGGGAGGCCACTATCAACGTCCGCGCCGGAAAGGGACGGCACCGAAGTTGTCGCGACTCCTCGAACGCCGTCTTGCCCACTACGCGCTGGCGGCTGGAGCTGGGGCTAGCCCAAGCGGGCGAATCAGCGACCTCAAGACAGTAGTCCGCACCTCAAGTTCATTCCTGCCGGCTCCAGATTTGAGCGAGCGAACTCAAGGAGGTGTCTATGAAATCGCGCAAAACCACCGACCTTGGCGAGCGCCTCAATAAGCGCTGGCGAGGTTACGCGGCGGCCGCAGGTGCGGCCTGTGTTGGAATGCTGGCCGGTGCGACCACGGCCAAGGCAGACATTGTCTACGTGGTTTCGGGGTGGGGATTTGACTTCTTCCCGACGAACCCCCCGGGCAGCTATCCATGGCAAACGATAGCGTCGGTCAATCTGAACGTGTTGGGTGTGAATGGATTCCAAGTTTCCGCGAGCGGGTTCCTGAATCCCTATTACGGTAGAGCAAAAGCCAATGTGGCCGGATTCGGCAACATAGCCTTCCTGAATAGTGGCAGACCGTTGGCCAAGGGGACAGAAATCGGTGCCGGCGGTCCTGGCGTGGGTGGAGGAATCCCTCTCGGCGCCTTTTACCTTTGGCGAGGTTTCGCTAGTGTGGAGCCCCAGTGGATGAGCGCTACATCTACGACGGGTTATCATTACCGCGCGTTCGGCCATCTCAACAATGGTTATCTCGGGTTGCGGTTCGACCTTAATGGCCAGTATTACTACGGTTGGGCGGAGTTCAGCTTCCAGGAGGCTGCCGGTGGTGGAGTTGATGTGAGTGGAGACCTTACGGGCTACGCCTACAACACCGTCCCCGGCCAGTCGATCCAGGCGGGCCAAACCACCGCCGCTACCCCCGAGCCTGCAACGCTCGCCCTGCTCGCACTCGGGTCGCTGGGGCTGGGATTCTGGCGGCGGCGAAAGCAGGAGCCAGAAGGCAGCAGCCGCAAGCCGGAAGACCGTGCGTAGCGCAGCGCTCGCTTTCAGCGCTGCGGTCTTTCACGAGTAACGAGCGGCGGCTTTTGGCGCGGGCCAACCACCTCAAGGAGGGGAGATATGGAGACGCGGAGGGGAAAGCCAGAACAATCCAAGGTTGATCGCTCTGCCGGCGAGGCGGTTCGACTCAAGGAAGACTTCAGTAAGCGCTTGGCGGGTTACGCCGCAGCGGCTGGAACGGCCGGCGTGGGATTGCTGGCACTCGCCCAACCCGCCCGGGCCGACATCATCTACACACCCACCGATATCACGGTCAGGTACTTAGGGACCCTGGGTATCGATCTCAATGGCGACGGGACCAACGACTTCAGCCTCGGGGTTTCGTACTACGCCGTGAACTTTCGCGGTGGGGCCTCGGGGGATGGCGTCCTCGTGAATTTTGTGAATTTTCGCGCCGCTGCCCTAGTCACCGGCGCAAATATCGGACCTGGCGGGAGATTCTACCGGTCCGGGTACGTGGTGTCTGCCAATAGCTTCGGGGGTTCTTGGTACAACGTCACCAACCGTTACTTGGGCTTGGAATTCGAGATCAACGGGCAGGAGCACTTCGGTTGGGCACGCCTCAATGTCCAAAGTCTTGGAGGCTCTGTTGTCACGCTGACTGGCTACGCCTACGAGACCGATGCCAATCAATCGATTCGCGCCGGGCAAACGACAGAAACACCCGAGCCCGGAACGCTTGGACTGCTTGCGCTCGGAGCGCTCGGGCTCGGCTTGTGGCGGCGGAGAAAGGCAGTCGCCAGTCAACAGTAGGCAGTCGGCAATTTGCGTGGATGCCGCGCCCTCTGCCACCGCACGAAACAAACGGTGAAGGAGCCTGAGGCGGACGAGGGTGGTTGCACTGTACGCCTGGACAGTTTGGCCGGAATTTGGCCTCGGAATCTGCTTGACTTTCTGCCTCGACAAGCGCAGGATACGCAACGTCGGCCGGGGCTGACCCGACAGGCGGATCAGTCACTCAAGACGCTAGTCACCTACAACTCAGCTTCATCCCTGCCGGCTCCAGATTTGATTCGTGAGCAAGCGAACTCGAGGGGGATGCTATGAAGTCACGTCACACGGCGAAGCTAGGCGAAAGCCTGAGCAAGCGTTTGGCTGGTTATGCCGCAGCGGCAGGTGCCGCGGGAGTCGGAATGCTGGCCACGACGCAGCCGGCGCGCGCCGACATCATTTACACGCCGGCTAACACCAGCCTGACTGGGGGGGTTCGGTTTCATTCCCCTGGACTTGAATAACGATGGGACTACAGACTTTTGGCTGCAGATTAATTACTTCGATTGGTCGTCAGTGGAGGAACGGGGCCTCCACGCCAGCAACGGAGCCCTGGGCATTTTTTTAAGGGGGTCTCCTCGGAAGTGGGCCGCTGCGCTAAGCGAGGATGCACCTATCGGCTCGAGTGGCCGATTCTTCCAGTCTGGTTATCTGGCCTCAGTTCCCCATTCAGCATACGGGCCATGGGTTGATGTGAGTGGAAAATACCTTGGTCTTAGGCTCATCGTGGATGGCCAAGCCCACTATGGCTGGGCGCGGCTAAATGTCACTATCTGCTTGCTGAGATCACCGGGCTGCTTACCCGGCAATCAGATAACCGAAACCCTAACCGGGTACGCATACGATACGGTTCCCAATCAGGGACTGCTGGCCGGGCAGACCACGGCCACTCCTGAACCCGGCACCCTCGGTCTGTTAGCGCTCGGGTCGCTGGGCCTTGGATTCTGGCGGCGGAGAAAGGCAGTCGCCAGTCAGCAGTAGGCAGTCAGCCGTTGCACCGTGGCACCGCCACTCCTGGCGGTGCCACAGTCGGCGGAAGCTACCAGTAGCGACGAGTGAACTGCGCGAAGCGCCTTGGATTGGGTACTGGTGTTATTTGAACGCGCCGAAACGCTGTCATTCCCGCCTTCGCTGATTGAATGACTGCGGCCTGGAGGGTCCACCCAGCAAATGACACCAGTACCTTGGAGTGCGGCGGCTTGACGCCGCCTTTGTGTTCCTTTCACAACCTATCTGAAGGCGGCGTGGAGCCGCCGCGCACTCCAAGGCGCTTCGCGCACCAGTTCTTTTCTGTTGCCAAAAGAATTACGCTATGCTATTATTTCCTCACGTTATGTACCAAGTGACAATATGTCCCTTCGTCTCAAACGCACCGTAACGCCGGCCCGTTTAGCGGCCAATCGCCGAAGCGCCCTCAAATCGACCGGCCCCCGAACCGAAGCCGGCAAGCGCCGGTCAAGCCTGAACGCTTTGGGCAGGGGTAGTGGGTCAAAGGCCATGAGGCTGTTTTGGGAAGTTCTCATGACGGCGCCCGTCGGCGAGGTCTTGCAGACGGCCGACTGGCTGATGGCCTCTGAGCAACGTCTGCAGTGTCAGGACTTGCTGCAGCTCTTTCGCTCGCCGCGTGATGTTAGGGACGAGATTCGTTGGGCGAAGGCTCGAAATCGAAGAAAGAAAGAGATAGCGATCGAAGCCTAAGACTCCTTTGTTTTCAACGCGAATTTCAAACGAACCCGTCAAGTTTATGATTCTACAATCCTTAATCTAAATGACCCAGTATGTTATTGACTCAAATTGGTTTACATCAAAAACAAGTGGTTTTTAGACGCTAGTTTTCTGGGGAACCCAGCAAATACCTGATTCTATGAAGCTTGTCCGCGGTATCCCGTCATGTTATTGACGTGCAGTGGCTTAGCTGAATGGCGTGATTAGGAATGCGCTTGAATCCCGGCTGTAGCGGCGGTCTGTGACCGCCGTGCTTAAGAATCAATGGCTTCGGCGGTTACAGACCGCCGCTACAGCCCGCGAATCGGGTTTTTCCAGATTTCTTATGCCTGAGCCACTCGCCAAAAAGGTGCTGCTGATCGGCTGGGACGCCGCCGACTGGAAAGTGGCCACGCCGCTGATGGATCAGGGCCTGATGCCCACCCTGGATGACCTCGTCAGCCAGGGCGTGATGGGCAATCTGGCCACGCTGCGTCCCATCCTCTCGCCCATGCTGTGGAACTCGATTGCCACCGGCATGCGGGCCGACAAGCACGGCATCCACGGCTTCATGGAGCCCGACACGCACACCGGCGGCGTGCGGCCGGTCACCAGCACCTCGCGCAAGGTCAAGGCGATCTGGAATATCCTTACCCAACGAGGCTACAAGACTCACGTGCTGGGCTGGTTCGCTGGGCATCCGGCCGAGCCGGTCAACGGCATTTCGGTTTCTGACCTTTATCCTTACGCCCAAGCGCCGCTGGATAAGCCGTGGCCGCTGCCGCCCGGCGCCGTCCATCCCGAGACCCTGCGCGATACTTTCGCCGAGCTGCGCATGCATCCCGCAGAGGTTAGCGAGGCGGCCATCCTGCCCTGGATTCCCAAAGCGGCGGAGATCGACCAGGAAAAGGACAAAGGCTTGGCCTCATTCGCCAAGATTCTGGCCGAGAACCTGAGCATTCACAATGCCGCAACGTGGATCCTGCAGAATCAGCCCTGGGACTTCATGGCCGTCTATTACAACGGCATCGACCATTTCTGCCACGGTTTCATGCATTTCCATCCGCCGCGCATGGAGGGCATTCCCGAAGACAAGTTTGAAGTGTACAAGGACGTGGTGAATAACGCCTACCGCTTCCACGACATGTGCCTGCGCACGCTGCTGCAACTCGCCGGCCCGCAGGCTACCGTGATGCTGGTGTCTGACCACGGCTTCCACTCGGACCATCTGCGGCCGCGCGGCATTCCGAATGAGCCTGCGGGCCCGGCGGTGCAGCATCGGCAGTTCGGTGTGATTGCGATGCGCGGCCCCCACATCAAGGAGGACGAACGCATCTACGGCGCCACGCTGCTGGATGTGACGCCGACTATCCTGACGCTGTTCGGGCTGCCTGTCGGTGAAGATATGGATGGCCGCGTTCTGGTGCAGGCTTTCGAGGAGCCGCCCGAAGTGACGCGAATCCCCAGTTGGGATCAAGTGCCCGGTGAATGCGGGATGCACCCCGCCGATCTGCGCATGGACCCGGCTGCCGCCCAGGCCGTCCTGCAGCAGTTTGTGGCCCTCGGCTACATTCAGCCGCCCAATGAGAATCAGCAGAAGGCCGCCGAAGTTGCCGTACGCGAAGCCAACTACAACCTGGCGCGCGTCTACCTGGATTCGCGCCGTCCACGCCTGGCGCTGCCGCTGCTCGAAGAGATCGTAAAGGGTAGCGACGAAGCGCGCTTTCGCCAGCACCTGGCGCAGTGCCATTACATGTTGGGCCAGCGCGAAGAGGCCAAAAGGATTCTCGAGGATCTGATCGCCAATCCACCAAAACCACCGAAGCCTGCAGGGGCGGGGCTTGCCCCGCCCGATGGCCGGGAAGCTAGCCCAGTTGCGGCCGAGGACCAAACCGTGGGGGCAGGGCTTGCCCCGCCCAATGGCCAGAGAGTTGTCCTGCCAACGCCGGCTGGGGCCGACGTTGTGGCGGGTGGAAGGGCCAGCGCCGAGGGTGCGCCGGTTGCGGCGCCCCTCCCAAGCACAATAACGGACCCTCGCCCCCTTGGGGGAGAGGGTGGCGCGCAATCGCCGGGTGAGGGGGATAGTAAGGCAGCCGGCGCAGGAGCTGCGGAGGAGGGCGGGGTAAGCCCCGCCCCTACGAGCACGCCCACGCCTTGGGCTGAGTGGTTGATGGGCGTTATCCACTTCGAAGAAGGCAATACCGACGAGGCGCTGGCCTGCTTGTTGCGCGCCGAGCAAGCTGACCCGCGCCTTCCGAACCTGCACTGGCGCATCGGTGAGACCTATCTGCGCCGCCAGCAATTGGACGATGCGGAGCGCGCCTTTCGCCGCGCGCTGGAAATCGATGGCGATAGTGCCGAGGCTCACTTGGGGCTCGCCCAAGTTCACTTGCGTCGCCGGCAGGATGAGGACGCGGCGGAGGAGTCTTTGGTCGCTGTGGGCCTGCAGCACTTTCTGCCGCTGGGCCACTACTCGCTAGGAGTAGCATTGGCGCGCCTCGGGCATCCTCATCGCGCTACGGTGGCGTTTGAGACTGCAGTTTCCATGCTGCCGGGCTTAGTCAACGGACACCGCTGGCTGGCAGCGCTGCACGCGCGGCCAGGAGGCGATCTCGAAAAAGCAGGGGCACACCGGAAGCTGGCCGCTGACTTGATGAAGCGCCGGCGGGAGCAGTCAAGGGTAGCGGCGGGTGGCGGGTGATGGTCAGTGACAAGCGACGAGTGACGAGAGACGAGAAGAAGGAAGCCAGGAGTCAGAAGCCAGAAGCAAGAAGCCAGAAGCAGGGGAGCGCCGGCGGAACAGATGAAAGCAGTGGCAGGTGGGAAGTGACGGGCAGTGATAAGTGAGGGCCGATAAGCGGGCGGCCAGTGGGCTACTCGCAACTTATCGCGGCTTCAGCCTCCTGGCTTCTGACTCCTGGCTTCTGGCTTCTTACTCCTGACTTCTTGGTTCTCGTCACTTGCCGCTTGCCACTGGTCACTATGATTGTTATCGTTTCCGGCCTGCCGCGTTCGGGCACTTCGCTCGCCATGCAAATGCTCAGTGCCGGCGGCTTACCGGTACTGACCGACGGAATACGCGCCGCGGACTCCGACAATCCCCGGGGCTATTACGAATGGGAGCCCGTCAAGCAGCTCTCACACGAGCCCAGTATTGTAGCCCAGGCCGAGGGCCGTGTTGTCAAGGTGATCTCGTCTCTCCTGTTTGCGCTGCCTGCGGGCCATGAATACAGGGTGATCTTCATGTTGCGGCCGCTTGACGAAGTGCTCGCCTCTCAGGCGGTGATGCTTCGCAACCGCGGCACCGAGGGCGCAAAACTCGCGCCCGCGGCCATGCGGGCCGCGCTCGAGGCTCATCTGGCGCAAGTGGACGCCTGGCTTCGAACCCGTCCGGATCTTGCGGTCTTGAAGGTAAGCCTCCACGACGTGCTGGCTGATCCTCGTGGAAAAGCTGAAAGCATGGCGCGGTTTGTAGGCTTGCCCCTGGATACTGAGGCGATGGCGCGGCAGGTTGATGCTTCTCTTCACCGCCAGGGCGTTATACGACGCCCATGACCAGCAGCAACACAAATGTTGGGCGTTCGGATGGGTTGAGCGGTGCGCGCGCTGAGCCGTGCCCACAACGCGATGAACCACGAATTCTCATTCGGGCTGGTCGGGCCTTCCCACAAGGGTGAAGACAGCTTCGGCGGGCAGATCGATCTCCGCATGGTCGCCATGCGCAGGAAGGGTCATGACTCTCTGACAGTCCAGCTTGCGTGTGGTTTCGTAAAGGTCCCAGCTTACGGGTCCGTCATCGGTTGTTGCCAACTCGATTCTGAGATGATCAGGTCCGCCTTCTTTCACGCCAACAACCACGACTGCACTCGGCGAGGGACCTTGGAAAGCGGAAAGGGTTAGGGCTGCGGCTTGAGTTGCGGCGGCGATCCTGCGCCAACCCGGCCGGACGAAATGATAAAGCTGACGCGTAGCGTAGTAGCTCTTTTTGGGCGAGTAGACGTGGCTGGCGCTTGTAAACAAGCCGTAATAGCACAGTCGCTTTGCGCACTCCTCGTAGTCGTCAAAGGCGTCGAAGTAGAAAACGGCATTGGCCCCTTGATTGAGGGCGGTGAGTGCGCGTCGATTGGCAGCGAGGGAAAAATTCTTCCACTGGTTCTCGAAAGTCTTGTCCCGATCATTCAGGTCCCCGTACTCGGTGAGCCACACCGGGATCTGGGAATACTTGCTGGACTTCACGCGTTCCACCTGTGGGCCCACCGAATTCTCACCATACGTGTGGAAGGTAAAGACGCCCACCTGCTTCATCAACTCGTCGTCTTTCAGGATGGGGTCTGCATAGTCATTGGTGATCACTGCGTTATCCGGCACCGCCAACCTCACGTCGCCCATCCCGTCCTTCTTCAACTTCCGCGCCACAGCTTCCAATACCTTGGGAGCTTCGTCGGGATCGATGCGCGGACCTTCCGGCGGGTAGCAATCCGTCTCATTAAAAGGGCTGAAGTATTCGAAGTCGATGTGTGCCTGGGTGCGGGCGTACTTCACCATGGAAACCACTTCCTCGGCAAAGTCGTCGTAATGCGCCGGACTCAAGTGCCCTTGCAAATTCGGAGGCGCATTCTCTTGGCAGACCGTGTGCCGCGGAGGCAAGGGATTGTTGTCGGTCATCCATGCCGGAACGGGGCCCATCAGGGAAATCATCGGGCGAATGCCCCGCGAATTCAGGTACCGCAAGCCGTTCCAGGTGGCTTCGAAAATGGGCGTCGAGTAGCGGTCATTCCAATACTCGCCGTCCTTGGCGCCAGGGGTCTCCTCCCAGTTGCTGTAAACCAGGTAGGGAACCACACGAAACATGGTGACTCCAAGGTCGTCGATCAACTTGTCGAACATGGCCTTCTGGTCGTTCCGAAAGTAGGGCCCGGTGTAATTCGCGCCGAATCCTTGTATCTGCTGAAATGTCTGAGAAGGATCGATGACGATTTTGGCGGCTGCACGTTCCTCCTGTCCCCTGGCCTGCAGGACAAGTCCCAGGATTGTGAAAAACAAAAGACGAGTTGATCGGCTATTGACCATGACTTTCTCAATGGAGGCGAATTAAATCGAAGGAACCTTGACAGCGAAGTCAGAATCCAGGGTAATTATACGCGCCCAGGTTGGACTCTGTTAGCCTTTCGGCCGGCGGCGGCAAGATCTGGCGCACGGGCGGCGACGCAATAAGACGAATCGATGCGAAGGTGAGCTTCCGATGAGAATTACCGGAGTCGAGGGAATCATCCTACGTCTCCCGTTGCGGCAAGCTGTCGCGGATGGCACCCAGGACGACTTGCTGATTCGTATCGAAACGGACGAAGGAATTACCGGATACGGGGAGGTCGACACCTCGCCCGAAGTGGGCAAGGCAGTGATCGATGCCGAAATGTCGCACGGCACCTGTTACGGTCTGCGCGAAATCCTGATTGGCATGGATCCGTTTGACATCGAGCAGATCTGGAACCTGATGTACCGCAAGACCAATTACTACGGGCGTCTTGGGGTCGTGCTGCACGCGATGAGCGGAGTGGATATGGCGCTGTGGGACATCCTCGGGAAAGCGGTGGGCAAGCCCGTGCACAAGCTGCTGGGAGGAAGCTTCTGCGATAAGGTCCGACCTTACGCCAGCATGTTGATGCCGGAGACTGCAGAAGAGGTACGCGAGTTCGTCGGCCGCTATGCGGAGCAAGGTTTCACGGCCATGAAGTTCGGCTACGGCCCCCTCGGCAAAGATGTGCGAAGGGACGTCCAACTCGCTGCCGCAGCGAAGGAAGCCGCGGGACCGAATGTCGAGGTCATGATCGATATCGGCCACGGGTACACCTTGAAGATGGCCATGCAGGCTGCCAAAGAGTTTGAGAGCTTGGGCATTTATTGGATGGAAGAACCTTTTCCACCCGAGGCCATTCACGACTACCAGCGCCTGTGCGATTCTACCTCGCTGCGAATAGCCGCCGGCGAGCAGGACGTGGGCCGCTGGACCTCTCGCCGGCTGATTTGGGAGGCTCACCTGGACGTGATTCAACCCGATATCTCGCGAGTCGGTGGGCTTACCGAAGCCAAGCGAATTGCTTACATGGCTCATGAGGCCAATCGTGTCTGCGTGCCGCACGCGTTTCGGACCGGCCTCTTAGTGGCGGCCTGCTTACATTTGATTGCCGCCATTCCGAACTCTGCGTTTCTCGAGTTTTCGGTAACGGACTCGGCCCTCCGCAGGGAACTTCTTTTGGAGCCCTTCAAGGTAGTAAGGGGCTATGTAGCGGTTCCGGCCAAGCCGGGTCTTGGCATTGAGCTCAATGCGGAGACCATCGAACGCTACCGCGTCCATTAGGAAAGTCGCGCCCGCAAAGGGTCTGGCGAAGACGAGGTCTAGGATGAAACTGGAAGATCGAGTGGCAATCATCACCGGGTCGGCGTCCGGCATCGGACGGGCGAGCGCCGGGGAGTTTGCCCGGGAAGGCGCACAGGTGGTGGTCGCGGACATCAACATCACCGGAGCCCAGGAAACCGTGAAGCAAATTGAGGCTGCTGGAGGAGTCGGGCTCGCGGTGAGTACCGACGTGGCGGACTCGGGATCCGTGGAGGCTTTGATCGAGCAAACACTGCGAACCTTCGGACGGATCAACGTACTCTTCAACAACGCGGCCATCCAGGTGAGCAAAACTGTGGAAGACACAACGGTGGAGGAATGGAACCGGGAAATCAGCATCAATCTGGGTGGAGTGTTCTTGTGCTCGAAGTTCGCCATACCCCACTTGCGAAGAACCAAAGGGTGCATTGTTAACATGGCCTCGGTGAACGGATATTTTGTCGAACCCCAGTGCGCCGGTTATTGCGCCACGAAAGGCGGGATTATCGCTTTGACGAAGGCGATGGCGATCGATCACGGCAAAGACGGAATCAGAGTGAATTGCATCTGTCCGGGATACATTGACTCAGGGCTGGCGTGGGAGTACTTCAAAGTTCAACCCGACCCCGCTGAGGCCAGAAATTCCGCCGGAAAACTGCATGCACTCTGGCGCGTGGGGCAACCGGAGGAAGTCGCGCGCCTGGCCGTATTCCTTGCCAGTGACGACGCCTCGTTCATGACGGGCTCCTCGGTGACCGTCAGCGGGGGGTTTGGCTTCGGCTTGCCGCCGGCGGGTTGATTCGGCAAGCAGAAGAGCACTGTCATTTCGAGCCCGTTCGCCTTTCGGCTGCGCACGGTCCCGAGCAGAGCGAGGAGCTCAGGGTAAACTCCGCGAGAAATCGATCTGAAATGGAGAGCTTCGCTGATGCCTCTCGACGACGCTGAGACCCTGCGATTCGTTCGTTACAACCTGTATGTGGCGGCGGTGTGCGACATTCTGGACGCGCTCGGTTACCGCAACCAGGCCATGCACCAGCGCCTGCGCCCGTTGCTGCCCGATCGCAAGAACTGTGGATTCGTAGGGCGAGCCCGTACCTTTCGGTGGATGGAGACCGATCACGTTCCCGACAATGATCCTTACGAAATCGAGCTTGAGGCCGTGGATTCTCTCGGTCCCGGTGACGTTGTCGTACACTCGACGGACTACGCAGGCACGAACGCACCTTGGGGCGAACTGATGAGTACCGTGGCCAAAAGGAACGGCGCCGTGGGATGCGTGTGCGACAGCCAGATTCGCGATTGCAACCGCATCATCGAAATGGAATTTCCGGTTTACTACGCTGGCATCCGTCCCCTCGATTCGTTGGGGCGCGGAGTCTTGATGGCCTATGACGTTCCCGTCCATTGTGGCGACGTCCTGGTAAAGCCTGGCAACCTGGTGTTCGCTGACTTTGACGGCATCGTCGTGGTGCCGAATGAGGTTGAAGAGGCGGTTCTGTTAAAGGCTCAGGAAAAAGTAGACAAAGAGAATCTTTCCCGCAAGGAACTCCTCGAAGGTAAGTCTCTTGGCGAGGTGTACCGCAAGTACGGCGTGCTGTAACCGACTGCGGAGAGGCTTCTCGAAACTCGGTCGTTTTCGAGTGGAACGAGGGATTCCGCCTTGGACGGTTGTTTGTTCGGCCTGTTCGTTGGCATCGGAAAGTTCACAACGTTATGGTGAGGCCGCCATCCACCACAAGATCTGCGCCTGTCAAATATCCGCATTCCCGCGAGGCAAGAAACAACGCCGCCGCCGCTACTTCTTCTGGAACGCCGGCGCGCCCTAGGGGAATACGTCCGGAATTCACATAGTAGTCAGCGAACCGAGGAGTGGAGGTTTCGTCAGCCCCATCCACGATGGACATCGGCGTTCGAATGAACCCTGGACTAACGGAATTGACCACAATATTGTGAGGAGCAAATTCGATGGCAAGATTCCGCGTCAACTGCGCCACTGCTCCCTTGGAAGCTGCGTAAGCCCCGGATCCGGGCTCAGAAATCATTCGGTGCACCGAACCGATGTTCACGATACTCCCACCGCCGTGCTTGCGCATCTCGGCCGCCGCTGACCTTGCGCAGACGAAGTAAGCGGTGAGGTTGGTATCCAGAACTTCGTGCCATTCTTCCACCGTCTGCTCGTCAATGCTTCGGAGAACGTAAGTGGCCGCGTTGTTGACGAGGATATCCAGTCGACCCATTCGCATGGCGGCGTCATGAACTGCTTGTTCCGCTGCCGGGTGGTTAGAGAGATCGAGTTCCCAGGCGAGAGCCGCGGACCCCGTTTGCGTAATCTCGGCCGCCGCGTCAGTAGCTCCCTGGCGGTCGAAAACTGCCACGGAGGCTCCCTCGGTCGCGAAGAGCTTCGCCGTGGCCAGGCCAATGCCCCTGCCCGCGCCGGTTATGATTGCGACTTTGCTGTCCAAGCGTCCCATAATTGACTGGCATGTTAAAGCTGCGGACTTCCCGGCGGACTCGTCCCTTCCGGCAATGGTTTCGAGCAGGATCTGCGCTGAGTGGATCGTTGAAGTTTGTCTGATCCTCTTCGTTGACCCTCATTCAGTATAGTGGCTATTTTACCCTAGCCAACCGGAGTGCGGTTGCAAAGGGAATCTTTGCCATACGGGTCGTTCTTCGAGAGCGGCGCGTGGAAATGCGCTTCGTTTCACGCGATAATGTTCACACCACCATCAACATGCAGCGTTTCTCCGGTGATGCGTCTGGCATAGGGCGTGGCGAGGTAAGCACACGTAAAACCGACGTCCATGATGTCAACGCATTCTCCCAGGGGCGCCTTCGCCGCGGCGTGATTCAGCATGAGCTCGAAATCCTTCAGGCCCGAAGCAGCGCGAGTCTTGAGGGGCCCGGGCGAAATGGCGTGGACGCGGATCTTCTGCGGTCCCAACTCATAAGCGAGATACCGGCACGCCGCTTCCAAGGCGGCTTTTACAGGTCCCATCACGTTGTAATTGGGCACCACCCTACTCGCTCCGAAATACGACATTGCAAACATACATCCGCCGTCGTGCATCAAGGGGACGGCGAGTCTCGCCATTCTGATAAAGGAGTGCGTGGAGATATCCATGGCCTGGGAAAAGCCTTCCGCCGAGCACGTAAGCAGTCCGCCCTGAAGGTCTTGCTTCGGCGCGAACGCGATGGAATGCACGAGTATGTCGAGCCTGTTCCAATCGTGACCGATGCGTTCGAATACCGCTTCCAGTTCGCCTGGACTCGAGACATTCAGCGGCATCACGATTTGCGCCTGTAATTCTGCGGCCAAGGGCGCAACGTACTTCCTGGCCTTGTCGTTCAGGTATGTGATCGCAAGATCGGCGCCAAGCTCTCGGAACGCTCGCGCACAGCCATAGGCAATTGAGTCTTGATTGGCGATGCCGACCACTAGAGCTTTCTGGCCCTCCAAAGCAGGTCGTCGGACTTCAGTCGTATTCATCGTATGCTACCTCTGTTTTCAGCGCTTCACGCGCCGCCCTCGAATGCGGGCTAAACGCCAACAGCTTCAGCGGGTACCCTTCTCCGGGGAGGCACCGCCATAGGCGGCGTCTTTCGAGCGAGCAGCTTGAGGATCCGCCCCAGCATCGCGCGCTGAGCCGGTGTCGGTTTCAACTGCGCCACGCGTTTGTCTGCCAGCAGGCGCTGCAGCAATGTGCGGAGCCGCGTACGGTCGCCGGGCTTGGCCAAGAGCAAAGGCAGGGTTTCCAGCGCGCGGACCGGCTCGTAGCGGACGATGATGTCCTGCTCCCCGCGGATGCGCCGCTGCTGGTGGCGAGCCATGGCGGGCAAAAGATCGGAGAACTCCTCGGCGAGTTCCCGCTTGCCGTGCAATTGCTCGAGCGGGTAGGGCCCGGCATCGCGAGCGAGCAGGGCGAAAACCCGGGCGACAGCCTCCGGATAACCTCCCTTGGACAGGGAGCTGAGCGCGGCCTTGACCACCGGCAGTTCCCGCTCTTCGACGGCCCCTTCTTGCTCTTCCGCCTCGTACTGGTCGGCGAGGTACAGGGAGAATAGATTGCCGTAGATTTGATAAAACAGCGCCTCGCTGAGAGCATCCCTCATCTCCCGGTAGTAATCGAACGAGGCGCTCACCAGTTCTGACGTCATCCGCTCAATCTCGCGCAGCGGCGCCTCGGCACCGAGCGCCTGCCGTTGGGATCTCACCATTTCCGCCGCAGGACCGAGCCACAGAGCCCACGGATTCAGGTCCGAAACCCACCAACGCTGCACACGCAACGGATGGAAAGCTCGAGCGACTTCCGCTGAGGTCTCGTTTGCCATCGCTTGAATGAACGGTCGCGCGAAGAGCTCGTAGGCGCGTTGGTTGAATTCGGCGACTTCTTCAACTGCTTCGAAGGGTTTTTCGTCGCCACGCTTGAACCGATTCAGCCGACCGAGAACCTCCTCCAGCCGGCGTTCGACGAACTGCACGTCGTACTCCACTTTGCCGTGGGCAGACTTGCGCTCATGGATCTGCATGCCGTAGAGGCCGGGCGGCAAGGCCTCGATGGATTTAAGGACTGAGACGATCTGGGCATGCTCCTTTTTCGCGACCCGGCCGGAGACGAAGATCCCCAGATGCCCAACTTCCTCCTGCAACAGACCGACGATCACCTGACCGTTGGCTTTGATTTCGTCCGTAGACCCATAAACATCTGCAACCCAGTTAAAGGCCTGTTGCGGGGGGGTAATGTTGTCTCCGAGTGAGGCGAACAGGATGATGGGAGATTTGATTTCGCGCAAGTCTAAAACCCGTCCGCTGCTGCCGCGGACCTTGCCGGACCACAGTTTGTTTCCCACGAACAGATTCTTTGTGATCCACTCGATCTCCTCACGGTTCATGAGGTAGAAGCCGCCCCACCAGCGCTCAAATTCGAGAAAACGCGGCGGTTCGGTATCCACATGGGCGAAGAGGTGATAGTACTTGTCCCAAAACGTATTGGCGGGATTCAGATTTTCAAAATTCTGCACCAACCACGCCCCGTCAAAAATACCGTTGCCGAGGTCGGCAGAGAGCGAGGCAGGCCAGGTTCCTCCCAGCAACCCGGCTGCGTAACGCATCGGATTGTCGCCCTCACCTTCGCGCCACGCCCCACCCCAATAGGACATCGGCGCGCCGTTGATGACGATGGGTCCGGTATCGTCCGGATGGGACGCCGCCAGCATCATGGCCGCCCACCCTCCCTGGCAGTTCCCTACGATTACGGGTTTGGGACTGTCCGGGTGTAATTCACGCACTTTGTGTACGAAC
>DATJYK010000191.1:0-62566 GCA_035578005.1 Terriglobia bacterium | reverse complement strand
CTACAAGCTAGACTAGGAAATCAAGGACTTTTTCGAGTGCGAAAATAGGATGACATTGCCGACAGCCCGAGATAGGCTCAGAACCGTCCACCAAAGGGCACAAAGTCGATTCTGAACGAGGTACATTCCGAAACGGCTGGGTTTACTCCCGCGCTGTCGATGTAGAAGCCAGAGACTTCGCCGCGGTTGTTGATACCCGTTGCCTGCGCGCTCACGGACCCGGGGATGTTGATGAGCAGGAAGACGCCACCGTTCTCGTCGTAGACGTAGGGGTGATCGTTCCCTGCCGCGTCGGCGTAGTAGCCTGCCGCCTGGTTTTCATCGTTCAATCCCAAAAGCTGGTTGAAAGTGGTGCCGGGATAGGTGACCGTCCGGAATGCCGAGTTGAGGGCCGAAGCTTCCTTTATAAAACCGTGGGTGTTGCCCTGCTGGTCGATGTAGAAACCGTCCGTCCAGCCTGCGCTGTTGATTCCGATCACCTGAGTCTGAGCGGAATTTGGGAAGTTTTCCAAGGTGAACGAATGGGGCGGCACCAGGGTGAACCCTTTGTTGATGTTGGCGCCATGATACCCGGCAATCGTGCCCGAAACGTTGATGCCGAGCGTCTGTGTGAAGGTATCGCCGGGGTAGATCAGCGTTTCGAACGTGTAAGTGGTATCCTGGGCCGCGGCCGAGAGAGGCGCCAGGAACAGAGCCACCAAGCTCAGCCCTAAAGCCATCTGCCTCACTCTCCTGCGCTCCGTCGGGTTTGAGTTCTGCGAAAACATTACGATTCTCCTTTTGAGGTTGTTGGTGTGGAATCCTGCAGCCGCTGCGGGGTCGATCACTCGACTCCGGCCGTCGAGGGGTGGGCCTTTTCGGGTCAGCCCCGCGAAACACGGTCCACGCCAGTCGCCAGCCGTCAGCTTGATTTCCACTCACGCGTATAAGCGTCAAATCAGGCCCAATTCCCTCAGGGACGTCGCAAGATGGGTGAAATTCGGCAGCGCTCACCACGTAGCGGCGGGTTTGCGCTACAATCCGAGTTCCTTGCCGGGAGCCGGAAGGCACCCACGAGAGGAGTGAAAGGTGAGCTTCAACCAACGGCTCGAAGAGATTCGCACCGGCTTCGGACGGCCTTTCTGGGTGGCCAACCTCACGGAGCTCTTCGAGCGCTTGGCATATTACGGCGCCAGCGCGGTGCTGGCGATGTACCTCAGCGAGCAACTTCACTTTTCCAAAGAGTTGACGGGCTGGATGATCGGCCTCTTCGGCTTCGTCGTGTGGTTTCTGCCGGTGCTGGGCGGGTCACTGGCGGACCGGTTCGGCTTTCGCCGCGCGCTGATGTTCGCCTACCTGGTGATGACGCTGGGCTATTTTCTCCTGGGCTCGCTGGCCGCTCCGTGGATGCAGGCGGCCCGCAGCGCTCTCGGAGACAAATGGCTGGTGCTGGTCATCCTGATGATTCCGGCGCTCGGACCCGCAGTGGTGAAGCCTTGCGTGGCGGGGACCACGGCGCGAGCTTCGACGGAAAATGTGCGCTCCATCGGGTACTCCATTTATTACACCATCGTCAACATCGGCGGGACGCTCGGTCCGGTGGTGGCCTGGCTGGTGCGGAAGCGCCTGGGGCTGGGCATGGCCAACGTCTTCCGGGTGTCTGCTCTGAGTGTTTTCCTGATGTTTCTGGTTACGCTGCTTTTCTACCAGGAGCCGGCAACTCCCGGCGAACAGCGAGTGGAGAGCGTGGGCGCCGCTCTGCGAAACATGTTGGTGGTCCTGGCCAATTTCCGCTTCGTTCTGTTCCTACTGATCTTTTCGAGTTTTTACGTTGTCTTCTGGCAGGAATTTGTGTCTGCTCCACTGTTCTTGCGAGGTTATGTGAATCCCAACGCCGATGCCGATCTTGTGCTCTCCATTGACGCGTTCACGGTGATCTGTTTCCAGATTCTCGTGACCCATCTCACGCGCAAGATCCCGGCGTTTTCCGCCATGACGCTGGGGCTTCTCATCTCCAGCCTATCCTGGCTGATTCTGGCCATCCATCCTACCACTGCCGGACTCATCGCCGCCCTGGTGGTGTTAGCGCTTGGAGAGATGACGCAATCCGCGCGATATTACGACTATATTTCGCGGCTTGCGCCCTCAGGCCAGCAAGGGCTGTATATGGGTTACGCCTTTCTGCCGATTGCTATTGGATACTTCATCGCTGGTCCGTTGGGAGGTTACCTGCTACATCGGTTCGGCGATGTGCTGCACCAGCCGCAGCGAATGTGGTGGGCCATCACGGGAGCCGGCCTCATCGGCACTGTATTGATGCTGCTCTACGACCGGGTTTTCAAGCCGGGAAGGGAGGAAAGCGCAGCGAGGCCGAGCTGACCACGATGGCGCCCGGCCCGCGCCCGTTGAATGGTCGTCACTCTTCATGAGCAAGCTCCATCAGCCGGTCCGTAATCTGGTACGGCGGATGACCAACCACTCGAATCAGCTTCTGGCGTGCCCTCACGCCGAACGCAATCTCGATGGAATCCTGGGGAACGCGCAGCCGCTTCGCAAAAAACCTGGTGATGGCCAGGTTGGCGTCACCTTCAGAGGGCACGGCCCGGATTTCGAGGCGCAGCCTTCCCGTGTGGTCAAACCGCAAGCGGTCACGCTGGGCTCGCGGCTTGACGCTCACGCGGAATGTCACGCGCATGCCTTCCACTCGAAAAGGCGCCATAGGTTACTCCTCCGTGCTCAGTTGTACTCAAGCTCTCAGTCCGAAAATTGCCGTGCCGACGCGGATTAAGGTTGCCCCCTCCTCGACCGCCACTTCAAAGTCGTGGCTCATTCCCATCGAAAGCTCATCCATCCGGACGCCGGGCAAACTCGCAGAGTTTATCACTTTTGCAAGCTCGCGCAGACGAGAAAAATAGGACCGGCTTTTTTCGGGGTCATCGAAGTAGGGAGGAACCAGCATCAAGCCGCGGAGCTCGAGCGTAGCCAGCCGGCCGATGTGGCTGGCCAGCTCCAGTGCCGCAGCCTCTTCAATGCCCGATTTGGTGGCTTCTTCGCCCAGGTTCACCTCAATCAGCACGGGCAGCCGGATAGGCCCAGTGGCTTCGGGATTCCCAGCACCCCGCTCTGTCGATGGACTGGCAATGCGCTCCACGGCCTGATCCAGCTTATCGGCGATGCGCAGCGAGTCCACCGAATGAACCCAGCGGAAGATGTCGCGCGCGGCTTTGGCCTTATTGGTCTGCAAATGCCCGATGAGATGCCAGGTCAGTGGCAAGTCTGTGAGCGCCGCACGCTTCGTCTGCGCCTCCTGCACGCGATTCTCGCCGAAGTGCCGCAGACCAGCCTCGTAAGCCTCACGAATCCTCTCCGGCGGAACCGTTTTGGTGACTGCGACCAATAACACTTCTTCCGGACGCCGTCCAGAGCGACGGCACGCGGCCTCCATCCGCTCTCGAACTCGCGCAACGTTCTGACGGATTGCCATCGTCCCGGTGCCGGTTTCCATCGTGCCGTCTTCCCCGCTTCGAGCGCCAAGCATTCTACCATTCAGTCCACCATTCATTCAGCTCTTGTCGCGGGGCGAAAGTGGATGCTAACTTCGAATGGCGGCAAACCACGGCAGAACGCTAAGGATGACTTGAAATCACGCGGCTTGTTCATCACATTCGAAGGAATCGACGGCAGCGGCAAAACGGCCCAATGCAAACGCCTGGTTCAGTACTTGCGCCGCCTTGGATACAAGGTACGCGCCACCCGTGAGCCAGGCGGGACAGCGGTGGGCGAGAAGGTGCGAGCCATTCTGCTCGCTTCGCAGGACCACCTCAGCCCGCTGACAGAGCTGGTGCTGTTTTATGCCGCGCGGGCCCAGCACATCGAGGATGTCATCCGGCCGGCCCTCGATCGCGGGGAAATCGTGGTGACTGACCGGTTCAACGACTGCAGTTTCGTCTATCAGGGCTATGCCCGCGGGCTTGGCAACCGGGTGGTGCGGCTGTTGGACCGCGCCATCTGCGGGCCCGTGCAGCCTGACCTGACCTTGGTGCTCGACCTCGACGCGCGCGTGGCCCTGGACCGGGCCTTACGCCGCGAAAGCCGCCGTGGCTCAATGCAGAGCCGCTTCGAAGCCGAAGGCCTCAAGTTTCAGGAGCGCGTGCGCCGAGGATATCGTGCGCGCGCACGGCGCGATCCCGAGCGAGTCCGCTTGATTCCCGCTGACCGGCCCCCTAAGGAAGTTGAGGCCGAGATTCAGCGAGTGGTGGGCGAGGGACTAGGAGTCAGGAGTCAGAAGTCGGGAGCCGGAAGTAAGAAGTCTGAAGTCTGAAGAAAGAGATAAGGAGCAGAAGAAGAGCCTGCTCTGGGATGGCGGCCGATGCCATTCAGAATTCATCCTCCATCATTTTGACTTCTGACTCCTGGCTTCTGACTTCTTTTCTTATGGGCTTCGATTCGTTTCTCGGAAACTCGGCGGCAGTTCAGGCCCTTCGCGAAATGCTGCGGGCGCATAGGGTGCCCGGCGCTTTGCTCTTCTCAGGGCAGGAAGGTGTAGGCAAGAAGACCCTGGCGCTGATGATGGCAAAGGCCATGGTGTGCGAACGCCTACCGGACGATTTCTGCGGCGAGTGTGTTCGATGCCGGAGGGCTGAGGAGATGGTGGCTGGTGCCGCGGAGGACCTTGCGCGACGCCGTGAAATGAAAGAGTCTGCTCGGCGTCTTGATGGGCTGGTTTATTTTGACCTTCAGCTTATCGCACCTTTCACTCGTTACATTCTCACTGAGCAAGTCCGCCTCTTGCGGCACATCGCCTACACGCGCCCGTTTGAGCTCCCTCGGCGGATCTTCATCATCGACCAGGCGCAGGCCATCCACTGGCAGGCCGTCGACCTACTGCTGAAGGTCTTGGAGGAGCCGCCGGCCACCACCACTTTTGTGTTAGTGTGCCCCAACGCCAGTGAGCTGCGTCTTACCATTCGCTCCCGCTGCCAGAGGATCGCCTTTGCACCCGTGGACGAGGAATCGATCGTGAGCCTTCTGGCCGCGAAAAGCGGCCCGCCCGAGGCCAAGCCTGCCCTGGTTGCTCGCCTCGCGGGAGGCAGCGTCGGCAAGGCTCTCGGCTTCGATCTCCCAGCCTATATCGAGCGGCGCGAGCCTTGGTTGCAGCTCTTGGAGAGCCTCACGAGTGGGCTCGCCCCGGATGGACTAAGCCCGGCCAGCGCAACCCGCGCCGCCGGGCCGGACTGGCAGAGAATCTTTGAAGCCACCCGAATTTTGACGGCGGATCGTGAGCACTTCGATGAGAGTCTCGGCATCGGCTACAGCCTGTTGAGTGACTTGCTCCAGGTTCTCGAGCGTGGCGAACGTGCGCACGTAACGCATCTCGATGTCGCCACGCGCATAAGACCCTGGGCGGCAAAACTGGGCTTTCGCGGGATCGAAGTATTAAAGCGTGGGCTTGACGAGGCCCGCCGGTTCCAAGTGCGCAACGTTAATCAACAGCTTGGCCTTGACGCCCTAGCCGCACGCATCGTTTCTCGTGAGGGAAGCACGGAGCCCACAAGTGCATCGACCTGACGTCTGTTCCGGCAGTGGCCGCCTGCCCGTCGTGTCGCGTGGGTGCCTTGACACCTCTTCGAGCGCCATCTTACAGTAGAAGTTCTGGCCTGAAGCGCCTAACCCACAAGGGTATTATGGATCGTAAGAAAGCTGACACGTACCGCAAGCGGCTGTTGGACAAGCAGGATGAGTTGATGCGGCTGGTGTCGAAGTCTGATCAGGACGGCCGCGAGGCAGACGAGGAAGGCACTCAGGACCTTGCCGACAAGGCGGCGAACGCTTACACTAAGGAATTCCTCTTTCACCAGAGCAACGACAATCGTCAGATCCTCACCATGGTGAACGAGGCGCTCGATCGGATTAAGGAAGGGTCCTACGGCATCTGTCAAGTCTGCGAGCAAGAGGTTCAGACGAAGCGGCTCGAGGCCGTTCCTTGGGCGCGCCACTGTATCGAGTGCCAAGAAAAAGAGGATCGCGGCTTGCTGTAACGACGTCGCCCTTAGACAAAGGCGCGGAGCGGCGGGACGCTCGATTCCGCTGCGGTGCAGACTGAAACCGAAATATTTGGGGAGATGTTGGAGTACTCTTCTGGAAGCACTGAAACGCCGGTCCCCTATCAGCCTGCTCGCTCTCACCGGATTAATCTGGCATCCTCCAATGCACGATCTGCCGCTGTAAGACCTCCCCTTTGGCATCAGTTTCTGGAAACTACGCTGGCCGTGGTGTTCCCGTCCCCTTGTGTCTTGTGTCACGGGGAGCTCACCGGGAGTTTACTGGGAGGGCTTTGCGGCGGATGTTGGTGCGGCCTCGAATGCTGGTCCGGATTCGTTTGCTTCCGTTGTGGGCTGCCGCTGGCTGGAGACGTTGACTCGCCGAAATTCATATGCGCCGACTGCCGCTTGCGTGAGCCGGATTTCGACTTGGCGCGCGGTTACGGAGTCTACTCGGGGAAGCTCCGGGCTGCCGTGCTCCAGTTGAAGTTTCACCGCCGGGAGCAATTGGGGATGCGGCTCGGCAGTCTGTTGGTGGGCGCATGGCTGGCGCTCGAAGCAGATTCGGCGTTCCGTAGCACTTGCGTCATCATTCCTGTGCCACTCCACCGCTCCAGGGAACGGGAGCGAGGTTACAACCAGGCGGAACTACTGGCCCGTGGTTTCGCCCGTGCGATGAAGAAGCGCGGGGCGATCTCCGAGGCGAACGTCGCCACGCGTGCGCTGTTGCGAAGGCATTCGACCGTGCCCCAGAGCGGGCTCAGCCTGCAGCGAAGAAGCGAGAACGTCCGCCGGGCGTTTGAAGTGATCGATCCCGCTGGGCTCCGTGGGCGGGACCTGGTCCTGGTGGACGACGTGATGACCACGGGCGCCACCGCCTCGGCTTGTGCAGCGGCGCTTCGAGCTGGCGGAGCCCGGCGAGTGGTGGTTCTGACGTTGGCGCGCGCCACGCCGCAGTTCCCGGACTCTGTGCCCGTAACAGTCTAGAGATCGGCTACATAAGTACGTCGCCGGTAGCCGTTCCCGACGGCCCTTGCCCGCACGGGTTGACCCGGCGGGCGTTACCGGAGATAATGGGGTGCTGTCATGTCCGAGAACGCCCCAATTGTAATGCAATCTCCAGTGCTGGTGCTCAACGCGTCGTACGAGCCCATCAACGTCACACCCGTCCGTCGCGCGGTGGTACTCATCATCAAGGGAGTGGCCACCGCCGAGGAAGCAGATGGGGTCTTCATCCACTCCGCGTCGGCGAGCTTTCGCGTGCCGTCGGTGATTCGGCTGCGCGAGTTTCGCCGCATTCCTTATCAGACCCGGGCGCTCTCGCGAAAGAACATCCTGATGCGCGACCGTTATACGTGCCAGTTCTGCGGGCACGTGTTGCCGGCCGCCGAACTGACGCTTGACCACGTGATCCCACGCTCGCGCGGAGGACACACCGATTGGGACAACTTGGTGGCTTGCTGCCACCGCTGCAACAATCTGAAGGCCGATCGTCTTCCCGAAGAGGTGAACCTCAAGCTGCTGCGTGCACCCCGGCCGTTCACGCTCCACACCAGCCGGCAGCTCATGCGGATGATGGCCAAGTCCGACGAGCGCTGGCGCAAGTACCTTTTCTGCTGATCCCATGATACCCGGTGAGCGCCCCCTGAACGCCTCAGTGAAGCGAGGGGCACGGCTGATGCGCCCCTGGGCTAGCTCGCTGGTTGTCATTCTGGTCCTGACGTCAGCGCCGCAGGCGTGGGCCAACCCTTCCGTGCCGTCAGACCCGCGAGAGCTGCTGAAGACTCTCAATCAGCTCTCCATCGATTCCAGCCAGGTCTACTTCTTGCGTGATGCCCGCATCACCCGCGACCGCGTGACACTCTACTTCAATCGGGGTTTCCTGGGGCTGTTGAGCACGGTGCAGGGTGAAGTCACCGGCGCCGCCTTCCTGGGCGACGGGGAGGTGCTGATGGTTCCGCCGGATGCTGTGGAGAGGCAGTCGCTCGCCTGGTTCACCCAGTCGCCCGTGCTCGACGAGCATTTCACCTCAACCTATCTGCGATTCACCGACGGCACCGCGCACGAGCTTCTCAAGTACGCGCGGCCGCCCGACCCCGAAGCGGCGGAAAAGCCGCCGGCCGAGTTCGTACCAGCCTGGAACGATCTTGCCAAGCGCCTGAACCCGGGCCACTCTCTGCGCGTCCTCGACGACCTGGTTAGCGATCAACGGCCAGAATTCTTCACCGCCGCGATCCAAGGGTTGACCCTCGGCGCCTTCAACATTACGATCGACGAGCGCCGGTCCGAGGCCGTCGACGTCGAGGCCCTCAAGGTAACAAACGGAGTCACGTATGACGACGTCTGGTGCTCGTTCGAGAGCAAGTCCCAGGCGCGCGAACGAAAGCCTTGGCTGCCTCCCGTTCAGGTGCGCTCTTACCGCGTGGACACTCACATCGACCCCGGAAAGACCACCCAGGGCCGCGCCGAGCTCGAGTTGGAAGTGCGTGAGCCCACGCGCTTCCTGGCCTTCAACCTGTCCCGTCGCCTGCAACTCATTGACGTGCGTGACGACTCTAATGCCACGGTGCCCGCGTTCCAGAGCGCCCTCAACGAAAGGACTTCCGAGCGCAGCGATTGGGTAGCCCTAGTGCTGCCCCGGGCGCACGCGCCTGGAGAGATTTTTCACCTCACATTCACTTACCAGGGCAACGTGGTGACCGAGGTCGGAAACGGCGTGCTCTATGTGGGCGCTCACGAGAGTTGGTATCCCAACACCGGCCCCAGTCCGTCCGCGACCTACGACCTACGGTTCGAGTATCCCGAACGTCTCACTTTGGTGGCCACGGGGCGGTGCGTCGAGGATTCGTCCTCGCAGGGGTACCACCGCAGCCGTTGGGTGTCAGACGGCGTCTTCCCGCTGGCCGGCTTCAACCTTGGCCCCTACGATTCCCGTTCGCGCAACGTGGGCGGTGCCCGTCTTGAAGTCTACGCCACGCCGGAAGCTGAGGCCGCGCTCGAGCGGCGGTATCTGGAGGCGCAGGCGGAGTCTCAAACGAAGACTGAGGAGTTACTTGGCCGCGCGCTCCCCGGGAGCCCACCACCCTTGCTCCAACCCCTGGAGCCGGCAGAACTCATCGATAAAGTGGCCGCCAGCGCGACGCAGGCAGTGAGTTATTTTGTAAAGCTCTTTGGGCCTTTTCCTTATCCGAGGCTGGCCATTTCGCAGATCCCCGGCGACTTTGGCCAGGGCTGGCCCGAGCTCGTGTACCTCCCTACCTATGCGTTCCTGCCCGCTTCCATTACTTCCACATTCGATGTTAAGGGAAATGCCAATCTGGAAAACCGCACGGCCCTCGCTCATGAGATTGCTCACCAGTGGTGGGGCAACGAAACCGGCTGGAGCACGTATCATGACCAGTGGCTCGCGGAAGGAGTCGCGAGCTACGCGGCCGCACTCGATCTGCTCCAGGAAAGGGATGGCGAGCGGCTCTTTCACAGTGTGCTGCGCGATTACCGCAATGACCTGCTTGCCAAAGACAAACAGGGCACGACCGTGGAGTCCGGAGGACCCATCTTTCTAGGCGGCCGGCTCGCCAATTCTCTTAATCCTGACGGTTACAACACGATTGTTTACAAGAAGGCCTGCTGGGTGCTCCACATGCTGCGTCTGGTGCTCACCGATCCCCAAACGGGTTCGGACGGCCGCTTCTTTCAAATGCTGCGGGATTTCCTCGCCGCCTACCGGGGCAAGGCGGCCTCAACCGAAGATTTTGTCCGTTTCGCCGAGAGATATATGACGCCCGCTTCCGACCTCGACCGGAATGGGAAGCTGGACTGGTTCTTCAATGAGTGGGTGTATTCCACCGGCGTGCCCGAGTACCGGCTGAAGACGTCGACGCGGCGGCTTGCGCAAAGTTCCTACCAAGTGCAGGGAACAATCACTCAAGTCGATGGACCCGCCGGCTTCGAGATGCTCGTTCCTGTCGTCGCGGCGTTCGGTCCCCGCAGGTCTCGCGAGCCCTATTCCCGGCGGATCGTCGTACCCGTATCAAGCGCGGGCGGGCGCTTCCAGTTCACCACCCAGACGGCTCCTGAGCGCGTTGCGATTGATGAGGATGCGATTTTCGCGATCGTCCGCTAGCTCGCGACCGGGCTGCTTCCCAACTTGAGGAATTCTCCAGAACGGAGTGGAAGCGCGGGGCTCATCCGGTGCTCATTCGTCAATGCCGTCGAAGCGTCAACGGATGGGCGCGCGCCGGACGAACGCAGAGACACGCGGCTTCTTGCGCGCCGCCGCGTGAGAAGAGCTCGACGTGAGGCGGTGCAGCAGGCGCGATTTCATGGCCGCGGAAGGCCGAACCGGTGAAACGGTCTGTAGGAACCAATAGAGGTTTTCCGCAGCTTCCCGAAGTTCAGCGGTGCACGCGACGCAACCCTGGAGGACGTGCTGGTGCAGCTCTTCTTGCTCGCTGCGGTCGAGCGCTCCCAGCAAGTAGATCTCGTACCCGTCCTCTAGATGTCGACAGTCCATGATCCCACCACGGCCCGGCGCCGATGTGTTAGAAACCTCGTGGCCGCCCGCAACTCGGTCTTGACGCGAGCCAAGGGCTCGCCGAGTTCAGCGGCAAGTTCCCTTTCGGCGCGGCCTGCGAACACCACTAACTCCAAAGATTTGAGCTGCGGGCGCGGCAATTGCCCCAGTACCTTGCGCAGCAACGCTCGCCGCTCCTCCAGGCGCCCGATCGCCTGCGCGTCCGGTATCCACGTAAGAGACTCGTTATGAAAGCCACCTGCCTGCCGCGACTCTGCGCCCGGCGAAAGTGTGCTCGACCGCTGCCGAAGCCGGTCAACCGCAAGCGTGCGAGCCGTAAGCAAAAGCCATGCGCCTACGCTCACCTGCGCGCGAACCACCTTAGACGCTTCCTTCCACAGCCGCAGAAAAACTTCTTCCAACACCTGCTCGCTGGCGTCAGCGTCCGCCAGAATGCGCTCAATGATCCCAAGCACGTGCGGTGCAAAGCGATCGTAGACCGCAGCAAACGCGGCGCAGTTCCCCGCAGCGGCTTGAGCCAGAAGCGCCTCGGGCTGGGTGCCGGATGCAGCAGACGAACTAGCGGTTGAAGACGAATGCGGCATGGATATCTTGTAAACTGCTAAGCGCGTATGAGCGGCAGGGTGCTCCGCTAGGCCACATGGTGCCTCGCCTAATTGTAACGCACATCAACGGAGCATAGGAGTCAGAAGACAGGAGTCAGAAGTCAGAAGCCAGAAGAACGAAGCCAGAAGGCAGGAGAGAGAAGCCAGGAGAGACAAGTCAACCTCTCAGTGCCGGCAAGCCTCCCCCAAAATGTCATTCCGGGCGCCGCCGTGCTTTTCGGCCAGCTAGCCAGAGTGAAACTCTGCGATTTTGCGGGCGACCTGGACGTGAATCGCAGGGCTAGGCGCTTTGCGCCAGTCGGCCGCGTGGCAACAACATGCAGTACAATGTCGTTGCTACCCGCGGAGGCCAGCCGGGCGAGGACGAAGACGATGAACGCGCTTTGCCACTCCCTATATCCGATGGCTGTGATTTCGACGTTAATCCTCGCTCAGGATCCAGGTTGGTCGACCCGTGGTACGCACGCAGCGTCGCACAGCAAGGACTCATTTGTGCTGGTGTTCGGCAAGCGGTCCATTCCGCGAGGACCTAACTATTCAACGCGGGCATCTGCGCTTGATTATCAAAGAATGAAGCATCTGCGAAATCTCGTCTGGTTTTCGACCAGCGACGGATGCTACGTGAGCGATGATCCTAAGGTCGTCGCAAGTCTCAAAGAAACCGAGGAGCCCCAGGACGCCTTGGCAGAGAGGCAGGCCCGCGTGGGTGGTTCGGATTTGAAACTGGCAGGTCAGCTCGCACGTGAGCAAAACCGCCTCACACAGGAGCGGGACGAAATCGTCTGGAGTCTTTTTGACAAATTGCGCAAGGAGGGACATCTTACCGCGATCAAGGAAAACTGCTCCTTCCACTGAAAACGGCATGGACTCCACCGGCACGACCGGCTGGCGCAGAGTGAAACTCTGCGATTTTTGCGGGCGGCCGTTCCCTTCGACGACGCTCAGGGCCAACGGCGGCGCTGCGAGGAATCTCGCTCTGCTGCTTTTTTCGCCTGCCGCCGCCCTGGCATTCCTCCTGAAGCCGGGTCACAGAGCTTCTGACTCCTGACTTCTTGCTTCTTGCTTCTGACTTCTGACTTCTGTCTCCTGACTCCTAACTTCTGGCTTCTGACTCCTGACTTCTTCCCCTACCACATCTTGCGTCACTCCTGATTCCCTTCCACGACCGGTAGTATTTTTTGCTTGACAGGCGCATCGCCAAGGTTTATGAATGAACTCCGCAGGTGTTGATGCGCCGGAATGGAAGCCAGGGGGCGCTTTCAAGCCCCGCCCAGTCCGGGCCGCGTAGCGCATCCCAAAGCAGCAGAGGGAAAGGGCGCGGGGCGCCACAAGACGGCTTGAAGGAGCGAACGATGGCCGAAGCACAGGTAGCTGCGAAATTAATAAAGGATCAGGTAACTGAAACCCCCATCCGCAAGCGCGGTTTGGCTGTGAAACGCCAATTTACCCGTCCTGGACTTCATCCTTTCGATGAGGTTGAGTGGGAACTGCGCACGGCTTCCATTCAAAACGAAAAAGGCCAGACCATCTTTGAGCAGCAGAACGTTGAGGTGCCTAAGGACTGGTCCATGACGGCCACCAACATCGTGGCCTCAAAGTATTTTCACGGCAAGCTCAACACCACGGACCGCGAATCGAGCGTGCGTCAGCTCATCGCGCGCGTGGCGGATACCATTGCCGAGTGGGGCGTGGAGGGCGGCTATTTTCGCAGCGAGGAAGATGCCGGCGCCTTCCACGACGAACTGGTTCACTTGTTGGTTCGGCAGAAGGCCGCATTCAATTCGCCGGTTTGGTTCAATTGCGGCCTTTGGCACAAGTATCACCGAAGCTCGCCCGCCAGTGGCTGGTTTTGGGACCCGGCCACCGGCGGCATCAAGAAGGAGACGGAGGCCTACCGTCATCCGCAGTGCTCTGCCTGCTTCATCAACTCCATTCAGGACAACCTCGATAGCATCCTGACGTTGGCTAAGACCGAGGGGATGCTCTTCAAGTGGGGTTCGGGTACTGGGACGAACCTCTCCCCTTTACGATCCTCCCTGGAACCGCTGTCGGGTGGTGGTGTGGCCTCCGGTCCCCTATCGTTCATGAAGGGTTTTGACGCCTTCGCGGGCGTCATCAAGTCGGGCGGCAAGACGCGACGCGCCGCCAAGATGGTGATCCTCAACATCGATCACCCCGACATCGTGGAGTTCATCGAGTGCAAGGCCAAGGAGGAGCGCAAGGCCTGGGCGCTGGTGGACGCGGGCTACGATTCATCCATTGACGGTGAGGCTTACAGCTCCATTTTCTTCCAGAACGCCAACAACAGCGTGCGCGTCACGGACGATTTCATGCAGGCGGTGGTGGAAGACAAGGACTGGTCAACCCGGCGCATCACCAACGGCCAGCCCATGAACACCTACAAGGCCCGCGACCTGATGCGCAAAATCGCCGAGGCGGCTTGGCAGTGCGGCGATCCCGGCATGCAGTTTGATACCACCGTCAACAAGTGGCACACGTCCAAGAGCACCGCCCGCATTAATGCCTCGAACCCGTGCAGCGAGTACATGTTCCTGGATGATTCAGCGTGCAACCTGGCCTCACTCAACCTCATGAAGTTTCTCACGCCTGACGGCCGGTTTGACGTGGAGGCCTTCCGCCAGGGGGTTGAGGTCATGATCCTGGCGCAGGAAATCATTGTTGATAACGCGAGCTACCCCACGGAGAAGATTGCGCAGAACTCACACGACTTCCGGCCGCTGGGCCTCGGCTACGCCAATCTCGGCGCGCTGCTGATGGCCAACAGTCTGCCTTACGATTCCGATGCGGGCCGCGACTACGCCGGCGCGGTCACCGCCCTCATGCACGGCCAGGCGTACCTGACTTCATCTCGCATTGCCGGCGAGATCGGCCCGTGCCCGGGCTTCCCCGCCAATCGCGATCCCTTTTTGGCCGTGATTGCCATGCACCGCCAGTCCGTCAGCGCCATCAATGCGCGGAACGTGCCGGAGAATCTGATGGATTCGGCCAAAAAGGTGTGGGATGAAACGATGGCCAGCGGAATGAAACACGGTTACCGCAATGCCCAAGTAACTGTGCTGGCGCCTACCGGAACCATCGGTTTTATGATGGACTGCGACACCACCGGGATTGAGCCCGATCTCGCGCTGGTGAAGTACAAGAAGCTGGTGGGCGGCGGCCTGATTAAGATTGTCAACCAGGTGGTGCCCAGCGCGCTTCTGCGCCTCGGTTATACCAGCGAGGAGGCGGCGGAAATCGTCAACTACATTGACGCGCACGGCACCATCGAAGGCGCGCCGCACTTGAAGCCGGAGCACTTGCCGGTGTTCGATTGCTCTTTGAAGCCGGCCAACGGCAAGCGCGCCATTCATTATATGGGCCACATTCGAATGATGGCGGCCGCCCAGCCGTTCATTTCCGGAGCCATCTCGAAGACGGTCAATTTGCCCGAGGAAGCCACCGTTGACGACATCATGAACGCGTATCTCGAGTCCTGGCGGCTGGGACTCAAGGCCATCGCCATTTACCGCGACGGATCGAAGCGCTCTCAGCCACTGAATACTTCGGACGCTAAGAAGAAGTCGGCAGTCGGCAGTCAGCAGTCGGCAGAGCAGGGCCTAGCGAGCCCCGAATCTCAAGGTCCGAGTCCCGAGTCCCAAGTCCCGAGTCCCGACGCTGGCGAACCCCGAACACCGAACACCGAAACCCGAATCGCGAGTCCCGCTGCGCGTCCTTTCCGCCGCAAACTCGCAGACGAGCGTCAGGCTTACACGCACAAGTTCTCTGTAGGCGGCCACGAAGGCTACCTCACCGTAGGGCTCTACGACGACGGCCAGCCGGGCGAAATCTTCATCACCATGGCCAAGGAAGGATCGACGGTATCGGGCCTTATGGATTCGTTCGCCACCGCCATCTCACTGGCGCTGCAGTACGGCGTGCCGCTCAAAGTCCTGTGCGACAAGTTCAGCCACACCCGCTTTGAGCCTAGCGGCTGGTCAACCAATCCCGAGATCGGCTACGCCAAGTCGCTGATGGATTACATTTTTCGCTGGCTGGCGTTGAAGTTTCTTCCCAAGGACGCACAACCGAAAGAAAACGCCAGCCTGGTGACTCCCAACGGCTCTGACGTTGCCAGCGCAGCACAACTGGCCTCGCAGTTCAGTCAGGCAGCAGGGATCGGCCCGGTTCCCCCTCCCCCATCTGGGCCTGAGACGCGCACCCTGCAGCCGCACCTTGCGGGCGTCGTCCATGAGGACGACGCCCCAAGCTGCCCGGACTGCGGCGCCATTATGGTGCGCAACGGGGCCTGCTTCCGGTGCATGAATTGCGGGAGTACGAGTGGGTGCTCGTAGCGCATAGGGCCGCGCCCGAGGCAGCAATGTTCGTCACATCGATCGGCGGGTTGGTCTTTGCCCTGCTCTTCTGGGTGCTTTGCATTTGGGCGCTGATCTGGCTCATGGGTGCAATCCGGGGCGCGTTCCGGCGGTTTATAATCAACTTCGAGAATATGCGCAACTCCTTGGACGACTCGCGGCGAGTCTTGCAGGCGATCTGTGACCGGCTACAATCCACTGAGGGAGTGCTCGAAGAGTCCTCGCGCCGTACAAACGAGAGCCTGGATGCGAGCGCCCGGGCTCTGGGCGCCATTCAGGAAGCGCTTGAGACCATGAAACCCCGTTAGGAAGGTGGCTCATGCCACAGCGAATCGATCCTTACAAAGGCTATCGCTTTCTGGTGGAGATCGAGGGCATTCAGCAGGCGGCCTTTGCCGAGTGCAGTGGATTGGGTTCTGAGATTGAAGTCGTGGAATATCGCGATGGGGGCGAAGGCAGCCCCGTGCGCAAGATGCCGGGCCGGGTTAGGTATCCGGACATCGTTTTGAAGTGGGGCGTGACCGATTCGCGCGAGCTTTACGACTGGCACTTACAGTTGATTAACGGGACCTTGGTGCGCAAGAACGGATCCATCATTCTGCTCGACGATGAGGGCCAGCTCAAGGTTCGCTGGAATTTTTCCGAGGCTTGGCCCAGCAAGTGGGAGGGGCCAAGGCTTAACGCGCGCGGCAATGACGTCGCCATTGAATCTTTGACGCTCACGTGCGAGCGGCTGGAACAGGCGTAGAGAGGCATGGCGCTAGACGCCAGGGTAAGCACCGTGGGCTAAAGTATACCGGCCCTGAGTCCAGCCGAGCCTTTTTGAAGACCTGCGTGAGGCACACCGGTTGAGACAGTGGCGACGCACGGCATCACTGAGCGTGAGCGCGTGACAACCGACGTGGCGGATTCCGTCATCTCAAAGGCTCAGAGCTTCGTCGCCATGGCCGAAGACTTTCTCGGGGCGGCTGGAGGCAAGAGTGAATCGACGCAGAGTTAGTGACGACGGCGTTGGCAAACCAGCTTGAGAGTGCGATTTGACAAACAGTTGCAGACTGGTATCCTAACGATGGCAGAAGACCTAAGTTCAGGGGCCAGGAGACAAAAGTGAAAACCTGTAAGAAACCAAGCCGGCTCCCTGTGGACGTTCACGCGGCGCTGGAGGCCATCGCCGGCACCGGCAAGGGGCGGTGCTGGTACTGCGACGTAAGATTGCCGGACGCGGTGCAGGCCATGGGCGACGGCTGGGACGTGCAGCGCATCGATGAGCATCCCGTGGCCAGCATCATTCTGGTGTGCCCCGGGTGTTTGCTGGGAGGCCAAGCTTTGCCCCAACGTCAGGTGCGGGTTTCCGGTACGCCGGAGGCGGCACTGTTCGCCCGTCCCGCTGAGCGGAATGGCAACGGCCATCGGCGACCGATACTTGCCCTTGAGCCGAAACGAGCTTAAGGGGAAGGGGCGCTCCGTTCGAAGCGTGCAGGAGGGCCGGCCGAATTTTGGATGAATTCTATTGACAGATGAGTAATAATCATGCTAGACTTGCACTTACGGTCAGTGAAGGGGAGCTCTTTGAAGGCGCGCTCGCGAAAAGCGTCGGCTCGACGTGCCGTTATGATGCCCGATTTTAGTGAAGTTTAGGACCGGTACGAACCCATTGGCGTATAAGTCCAGTGGCAACAATAGCTTATGCCACTAAAAATAGGGCTGATTTCGAAACTTTCGAGGGGTACGAATCCAATTTGCTAAGTCATTTAATTACAGTTTATTACGACCCAAAGAGGCGCTTTCGCTAAATTTTTCCCCGGAACTACTTTGACAGGCAGGCCCCGGAGGCCCCGAATTTCTCCTTGACTTCCCGGTCGGTCAAGCGTTACCGTTTCAGTTCCGATGTCGCGGACCTTTGCCAACTCGTATTACCGCTACTTTTGGGGCTTTAACCCAATTCGGACGAGTGGGCATGGTTTGACCTGAGATCAAGAGAGATTGAGAAAGACCAAAGCCCACTCGAAACCGAGTGGGCTTTTTTATTTCGGAGAGAACTCCGGCTTGTGACGAAAAGCGCGAAAGTTGGTTCGATTCGACTGTTTGTTGCGGCTGCCCAACTTTTGCTTTCAACTTTCGACTGCTGACTGTCGACTTTTGTTGACCCCGGCCACGCCGGGCCAGGAGGAAAGGCTGTGATTATTTCTATGCGTCCACACGCAACCCGGGAAGAGATTGACCATGTCTGCCAGCGCATCCGGGAATTCGGCTACAAAGTGCATTCCATTGAAGGCGAGGAGCGCGTGGTGATTGGCGCGGTCGGTGTGGGAGACGTCACCGCGTGTCTCGAGTCACTCGAGGCTACGCCCGGTGTAGAGAGGGCGGTTCGCATCTCCGCACCCTACAAGTTTGTGAGCAAGGAATTCAAGAAGGAGCGGACGCGCGTTCGCACGAACGGCGTGGAAGTGGGCGGCTCCGAGTTTGTGGTGATGGCCGGGCCCTGTTCGGTGGAGAGCGAGAAGCAGATCATGGAAACGGCAGAGGGTGTGGCGCGCGCCGGCGCCAAGATTCTGCGCGGCGGCGCCTTCAAACCGCGCACGTCGCCTTATGATTTTCAGGGTTTGGAACTCGAGGGACTCAAGCTGCTGGCCAAAGCCCGCAACGCCACTCACCTGGCGGTGGTGACCGAGGTGATGAGCGACAAGGACGTGGGCCTGGTGGCGGAATACGCAGACATCATGCAAGTGGGCGCGCGCAACATGCAGAATTTCTCCTTGCTCAAGGAGTTGGGTAAATGCGGGCGGCCGGTGCTGCTGAAGCGCGGCATGAGTTCCACCATCAAGGAGCTTTTGATGTCCGCCGAGTACATCACCGCGCACGGCAACTCCAGCATCATGCTCTGTGAGCGCGGCATTCGCACCTTCGAAACGGCGACGCGCAACACGTGTGATCTCACCGCTGTGCCGGTGCTCAACGAGCTCACGCATCTCCCTGTCATCGTTGACCCCAGCCACGCCACCGGCAAGCGCAGCCTGGTGCCGGCGGTTTCTCGCGCCGCTGTTGCGATCGGCGCCGACGGACTGATAGTGGAGGTGCATCCTAACCCGGAGAAGGCTTACAGTGATGGAGCGCAGTCGCTCAGCCTCGAACAGTTCCAAGGCATGATGCAAAACTTACAGGGTTACGTTGACCTGTGGGCCGAAACACGCGAGCTGGTGCCGGCGTAATACAACAGAAACTTGCCTATTCCGAAGCTGCGAATGCAGGCGCTAGAATAAGCAAACTGGGGTTGTGGAGTGGACTATGGCCGGGCAAGGTCTTGAAAGGCGCGAGATTCTAAGGGCGATGGCCCTGGCTGCGGCGGCGAGCCAGTTTCCTGGCTTTAATCGCTGGGCTTTCGCCTGCGGACACGTGGGCGCCCCAGCCCAGGAGAACAAGCCCGCCAGCTACGCGCCGCAATTTTTTACCGTTCCCGAATATGAGATGGTCGAGCGCCTCAGTGAGATGATTTTGCCCAGCGACGGCTCGCCGGGCGCGCGGGAGGCGGGCGTGAGCGAGTTCATCGACTTCATGGTGTTCAGCGACCCTGGCGTGCAGTACCGGTTTCGTTATGGGCTGACTTGGCTGAATGCCCGTTCCGAAGAGCTGTACGGGCAGACTTTCAGCAGCCTGCAGGCGGACCAACAAACGAACATCTTGCAGCACCTGGCCTACAAGGATCACTACAGATCAGGCGAGGACGAGGGGCGGAAGTTTTTCAAGCTGATTCGCGAGTACACCATCATGGGCTTCTACACGTCGCGGATGGGACTTGAGGCGCTTGATTACCCCGGTTTGAAGTTCTATTCGGAGTCGCCGGGGTGCCCGCACGGGGGGATTCACGGAGTTGACAGTTCACAGTCAACAGTTAACAGTCCAAGGCGAATACGATGCAGCACTTTAGAGACCTGAAAGTCTGGCAGCGGAGCCACGCGTTGGTGCTGGACCTCTATCGAATTACTGCTGGCTTTCCAAAGGATGAGCGATTCGGGTTGGTGTCGCAGCTGCGCCGTGCCGCCGCTTCCGTACCCACGAACATCGCCGAAGGCGCGAAACGGCAAGGAAGGCAGGACTACGCCCGATTTCTCAATATCGCCGAAGGATCACTGGCGGAGACCGAATATCTGGTGTTGCTAAGCCGCGACCTCAGCTATATTCCGCCCCAGTCTGCCGAGGCGGCCCGCCAACTGTTAACTGTAGGCTGTCAACTGTGAACTGTCGACTGTCAACTTTGAGGCCCTCATGCCCACCATCACCTACGACGTCATCGTGATCGGCACTGGCGCCGGTGGTGGCATGGCCATCAAGACGCTGTGCGAGGCCGGCCTCAAGGTGTGCGCCTTAAACTCCGGAAGACGACTCGATCCTGCCAAGGACTTTCGCAACCACCGGCAGTCATACGATATGAAATACCGCGGCTTCGGCGATCCGCGGAAGCGCGACCAATACTACAGCGTCGAGAACGAATACACACAGGGGCTTTGGGAGCACGGCATAACCTACACCGTCGCGCCCGGAACCGAATGGGAATGGCCTCGCTGCCACGCGGTGGGCGGCAAGACCAACTTCTGGGGACGCTCAGCCGCGCGCATGGGCGAGATCGACTTCAAGGCCGCTAGCCGGGACGGCTTTGACGTGAATTGGCCCGTCAGCTACGACGAGATCGCGCCGTATTACAGCCGCGTGGAGCGGATGATCGGCGTGGCCAGCACCGTTCAAAACCGGCCCAGCAATCCTGACGGCGAATATCTGCCGCCCATGAAGCTGCGGTGCCTCGATTACATCTTGCAAAAAGGCTGCGAGAAAGTCGGCGTGCCCTACCTGCCGGACAGGCTAGCGCAACTCACGGTTCCACACGAGGGTCATCCCGCCTGCCATTACTGCGGCAACTGCACCGAAGGGTGTGATACGGGGTCGTTCTTTTCTACTCCCTGGTTCTTTCTGCCGCTCGCCGAGAAGACCGGCAACCTGGAGTTACGCACCGACGCCGTGGTGAAAAACGTCCTGGTGGATGAAAACGGGCGCGCCAAAGGAGCAGCCTACATCGACCGCGCCAGCAAGCAAGAGATGGAGGTCTATGGCAAGGCGGTGGTGGTGGCGGCCTCCTGCGTCGAGAGCGCTAGAATCCTGCTGAATTCGAAGTCACGTGAGTTCCCGAACGGATTGGCGAACGCATCCGGCCAGGTTGGACGCAATCTGTGCGACCACCTTTACGGCACCACCAGCTACGGCTACCTGCCGCAACTCCTTGGCAAGCCAAGCTTCCCTGATAACGTTTCGAACAGCCAGGTGGTATGGATGCCGCGCTGGCAGAATCTCGAGAATCCAAAGCAGGAGAAGTATATTCGCGGCTACTCGATTTATCCCACAGGCGGCTGTGATTCGTTTCCCTGGTACCACAACCAACTTGAGGGCTTTGGCTCCGCGCTCAAGCGGGACATCAAGCGTTACTATCCCACGCCGGTGTCGTTCTATTGTCAGATTCCCTCATTGCCCAGCCCCACCAATTACGTGGATATCGATCCGGAGGTGAAGGACATTTACGGAATTCCGGCGGTGCGCGTCCATTTTCAGTGGGGGCCAAACGAACTGATGATGTGGGATCAAGGCAAGGAAATTTGTAGCAACGTCATCAGGGCTTCGGGTGGCGAGGTGTGGGGCGTGGGAGACAAGCCCAACACGCCCGGCTACAGCCTGCACGAGACCGGCACTTGCCGTATGGGCGATGATCCCAAACATTTTGTCACCAACCGCTTTGGGCAGACGCACGACGTGCCGAACCTCTACATCTGCGACGCCAGCGTGTTCCTGTCGTGTACGGACAAGACCACGACGCTGTCGATCTTGGCGTTTTCGCTGCGGACCAGCGAGCATCTGATCGAGAACGCGCGCCAGAGTAAGGCCTAAGGCTGATACGAACGCAAGCGACCCCAGCAGGCCATGCAGCTATCTGGCCTTCGCCCTCTCCGCGAGCAGTTTCATCACGGCTTGGGCACCGTCGCGAGCGGCGTACGGACGCGCCAACTTGCTGACCTTGGCTCGAAGGGCTTCAAGCCGGCTCCGGTCTGACAGCAGCGAGGTAAGAGTCGGCGCCAAATCCTCAGATTTCCTGATCCATATTCCTGCCTCCCACTTCTCAATCCAGCGGCAAGTTCGCTCCTCATTTCCAGGGAGAGGATTGAACGCCAGCATGGGCAGGCCGCAGGCAAAGCCCTCGTTGAGCGTGCCGCCTCCCGGTTTGCTGATCATCAAGTCCGAGGCCTGCATCCATTCATGCATGTTGTTGACCCACCCCAGCACGCGAACTTGCGGCAGGCGCTCGCAGTATTTTCGCAGGCGTTCCTGCACGCGCCGGTTTCTGCCCGTGACCATCACCGCTTGCACCGGCTGTGGGACTTTGAGAATTTCCTGCAGGATCAGCTCGGGCCGCCCAAATCCCTGGCTGCCCAAAGTGACGAGTATTTGAACGGCGTCTTTCTTGACGCCCAGCTTTTCGCGCACCGTAGCGCGAGGGGCCAATGAGACAAACGCCGGGTCAATCGGCTGGCCGGTGGTGATCACTCGCGAGGGAACAGCGCCGGCGCTCACCAATTCGGCGCCGAGATCCTCGTGAGTTGTGAGGAATAGGTCAACCTCCGGCTGAATCCAGGCGCGGTTGAAGTCCATCAGTTCGACGCCCACTAACGCGAAGCCAGCGCCGCTCTGGCGTTTACACAAAGCGGCGAGCTCGCACGCACCGACCTCGGTGGCAATCACCGCATCAGGAGCATAATCGCGAAGGTATCGCGAAAGGGGCTTCGCGGCCTTCCGGTAGAGCCATCCGGGACCGGTCGATTGAGACTGGTGCTGCTTGCTTTCGATCCATCGCCAGAGGCCAGGCCAGAGGGCCAGCGGAATCACGTAGGAGTCATAGTAGGCGCGGAACCACGCCGTCGTGTGCCGGAGGGTATCGATAACATCGGCCTCCGCCACGGGAGACAGGTCTCGAAACGCCTTTTGCAAGGCCAGAGCGGCTCGCTGATGCGCCGCTCCGTGCGGCGTGGACAAAATCAAAATTCGAGGGCGGGTAGCCAAGGCTTTCGATTCTCAATGAGACTACGGAATATCGTAACGCCCCTTGCTGTACGGGTTGTTGCGGCTATATTCCGCAAACGTCACGTGAGAGTGCCGCGCATCCAGTCCACAGTTCGACGCAGTCCCTCTTCGAAGGTCACGCTGGGCTCATAACCAAGCACGGCGCGGGCCAGGGTGATGTCCGCGGTGGAGTGCATGAAGTCCCCCACCCGAGGCGGATCATGCTGAGGCGTCATCTGAACGCCGAGGATCTGATCGAGAATTTGGATGGTTGAATTCAGGCTGGTGCCCCGGCCTGTGCCCACGTTGATCACCTTCCCGGGAGCCTCAGGGGCGTGGCAGGCCCGGAGGGTGGCATCCACTACGTTGGCGACGTAAGTAAAATCGCGCGACTGCTCGCCGGTACCATGAATGGTGGGTGTGGTTCCGCTCAGGTACGCGCGCACAAACTTCGAGAGAACACCTGAGTATTGTGATAAGGGATTCTGCCGCGGCCCGAAAATATTGAAGTAGCGGAGCGCCACAAATTCCAGCCCGAAGAGCCGGTGAAAAACCTGGCCGAAGTATTCGCCCGCCAGCTTGACGATGGCGTACGGTGATAGAGGATCCGGCATCTGCGTTTCAAGCCGCGGCAAAACGGGATTCTCACCGTAGATCGCTCCGGTCGCGGCCATCACGATGCGCTTCACGTGAGCATCCCGAGCCGCCAACAGGACGTTAAGCGTGCCCATCAGATTCACCTGGGTTGTCGCCACCGGTTCCTGGATGGACCGGAGAACGGAGGACGCGGCCGCGAAGTGAATAACGTAGTTCACTTCCGCAAATAGCGGGCGAATGCCCTCGAGGTCGCGAATGTCTGCTTCGCGGAAGTCGACCCTGCCGAGAACCGAGGAAAGATTTTCCTTACATCCTGTCGAGAGATCATCGAGCACGCGGACTGATTCGCCCCTGCGAACCAGCTCTTCCACCGTGTGAGAACCGATGAAACCGGCGCCACCGGTGACGAGATAGAGAGCCAAAACAACCTCCAGCAGTTAGGCTCGCCCGCGGGCGCTCTGCACAGTCTGCAATTCCTTTTCCACGGGTTCCGCTGAAGGCAAACCGACGGTTGAGTAAGAGGAAGGATTCCGTGCACTCCGCCAGTTGACTCGCGGCAGCAAGGTTTGCTCGATCACTCTGTCGCGGTACCGAATCACCACGTCCATGATGGAGTCGAGCAGCACGTCGGAGAGATTGTGAGGGACAAGGCCCAAATCAAGGAGCTTCGAGTGTTTGGCGTTGTAATAATGAATCTCCGCCTCTACGCGGGGGTCCGCTAAATGGTTGATAGCGATGTCGAGCCCCTTGCGGCGACCGATCTTTTGCACGAGATGGGCGAGATCAAGGACGCTAAACTGCTCGGTGAACTGGTTGAATACCCGATACTCTCCTGGCCGCGGCGGTTTGAGGATGGCGAGTTCGATACAGCGCAAGGTGTCGCGAATATCCAGGAAGCCGCGCGTCTGCCCGCCTTTCCCGTAGACGGTGAGCGGCCTTCCAATCGCCGCCTCCACGCAGTAACGGTTCAGGACCGTCCCCCAGACGCCATCATAGTCGAAGCGAGTGGCTAAGCCATCGTCGAGAATCGTTTCTTCCGTTTTCACTCCGTAAACGATGCCTTGATTGAGGTCTGTCGAGCGAATCCCCCAGACCTTACAGGCAAACATGATGTTGTGGGAATCATGCACCTTGGACAAGTGATAGAACGAACCGGCCTGCTTGGGGAAAGGAAGCACATCCTTGCGGCCATTATGAGTGATTTCGATGAAACCTTCTTCGATGTCAATATTGGGGGTCCCGTATTCCCCCATGGTACCGAGCTTAACGAGGTGCGCTTGAGGACAGAATTCCTTCATGGCATACAGCAGGTTTAAGGTGCCGATCACGTTGTTGGTTTGGGTGAAAACGGCATGCTCGCGGTCAATCATGGAATACGGGGCGCTGCGTTGCTCGCCAAAATGAACGATCGCATCGGGAGAGAACCGGGACATGACGTCGGAGAGGAAATCATAGTCCTGGATGTCGCCGATGTGGGTTTCGATCTGGCGACCGGTCAACTTCTTCCACAGAGCGACACGCTCAGGCAGCATCTGAATGGGCGTCAGGCTGTCGGTTCCACAGCCCAAGTCCCAAGTCCGCCGGGAAAAATTATCCGCGATGGCGACATGATGCCCCTGCCTCGATAAGTACATTGACTGCGGCCAACCAAGATAACCATCACCACCCACTACAAGTATATTCATCGATCGCAACACCTCGACTCAAGGGAATGGCTCAGGTCGTTGTTAAAACCCACGCTCTTGCCCGAAATTTAGCTGACCGCAGACTCCCGGATCCTGCGAATCCCCTTTTCTGCTTCCTGGCTCCCAGGTCGAGGATCCCAGTGGACCTAGCCTCCTACGACAAACTTCGCCAGGCTCTGTCCCTGGACACGTCAGGAGACGGTTTTCGCCCACCGGTTCTTCGAGCCTTTCAGACTCTATCTGGATTCCGAGGGGTTCGCAAGGGAATTGCGCGCAGGTCCGACTCGGCTCAACGCTCCTCCCTCGCCCGGTAAGAAACACCTCATCCCTCAGACGCATGGGGCCGTGACAAGGTTTCCCATGTGAGACGAAATAAATGAATTAAGGGTTCGAGGACCCCACGGGGATCGGTGCCGTGAGACGCCCTGACAGCAGCGGACAGCAGCGGAGCACCTTTACATTTTCCGTTGGACCGCCTAACATCGCCCACCTCCCTGATGGACCTGCCGTTCCTCGGAGCCGCCATGGGGCGTGGCGATTTTACAGTTCTCAGCGGCCTTGCGTGCGCCTGACCAGCGCACTTTGTGGTTGCTAACCCGTCATTCGTTGTTATAGATTTCGAGGCTTGCAACCGGCACGAGGGCTGCGGACCGCCGAGTTGTCGACACGGGAACCTAAGAGTCCGGATTTCAGGCAACGCAAAGGTGCAACTTGGACAGCGCGTTTGGTGTCGGCTTAGCATTTGTCCTCCTCGGTGGCGTCTTTCAGGGCAGTTTCACCTTGCCCATGAAGCGCATGCCGGGCTGGCGCTGGGAAAATACCTGGCTGATCTATTCCGTTGTTGGCATGGTCGCTTTGCCGTGCCTGCTGGTGGCTGTGACGGTGTCTCAGCCTGTGGCCGTGCTCAAGCTCACGTCCACAAGTGCGATTCTTGAAGTGGCGCTCTTCGGCTTCGGATGGGGTGTCGGTTCCACTCTGTTCGGACTCGGCATCGATCGAGTCGGCATGGGCCTCGGATTTGCAATCATCCTGGGTGTCACGGCGTCACTAGGCTCATTACTGCCCCTGGCTATCCTGAACCCGCAGCGATTGCTTAGCCGTCAGGGCTACGCGTTGATGGGCGGTTTGATTTTGGTGCTGGCCGGCATTGTGCTGTGCTCCATCGCCGGCGGCCGGCGGGAGCGTGAAGCGGCCAAGACGAAGCAGCGCGAGGGATCACAATTCTGGTTGGGCCTCGTGTTATGCATAGCCTCGGGTGTGTTCTCACCCATGCTGAACTTCAGTTTCGTGTTTGGAAAGGAGCTGCAAGAGTTGACGTTGAAATCCGGCGCGCGGCCCCAGATGGCGTCAAATCTGGTGTGGGCTTTGGCGCTGGGTGCGGGCTTCGTGGCGAACGCCGGGTATTGCCTCTTCCTGCTGCGCAAGAACCGGACATGGGGAGTATTTGGTCACGCAAGCGCGCCCTCCACCTACTGGCTGGGCAGTTTCCTCATGGGATTCCTCTGGTTCGCAGGCATCGTTGTCTACGGTATAGGCGCGGCCGGTCTTGGCGCGCTGGGTGGCGTCATCGGCTGGCCGCTGTTCATGGCCATGATCATCATCACCGCGAACGTCTGGGGAGCCCTTGCGGGCGAGTGGAAGGGATCGCCCTGGACAACTCAGGCCTACTCGTGGTCTGGAATAGCCTTGTTGTTGCTCGCCATCGGCATCATTTCACGCGGGAGCCCGTCTTAACGCCTCACCGTTAAGTAAGTGGCGTAACGCGAGCCACCGCAACCGGAAGGCTCGGCCCGCTACCAGATCAGAGCGGCCGGCTTCTTACCTGCCAGAATCTCCTCGTCAAGTTCGTAGCCAAAGCCCGGTCGATCCGATAGCTCTACATAGCCATTCTGGGGTTCTGGTTCACCCTTCAAGATCGGGTTGCCACCTTGAGCAAAAATATCCACAAACTCCGCCCGGGGCGCGTTGTGCGTGGACATCACGAAGTGATAGGTAGGGGCCCCGACGCCGTGTGGGATTACGGGCAGATCGTGTGCGGCGGCCATAGCAGCGATTTTTTTCAGCTCCGAAAGACCCCCGGCGCGATAAATGTCGGGCTGAAGAATATCCACCGCTCCGGCTTCAATCAGGTCGAGGAAACCGTAGCGGGTGAACTCATGCTCACCTCCGGTGATCAGAATTTCCGGAACAGCATCTTTGATTTTCCGGTAGGACTGAATCTGGTCAGGAGGCACCGGTTCCTCCATCCATAATACTCCGAGACCCGCGACGGCTTTGGCAAGGGCGACGGCGTAATGAACGTCGAGCGCCATGTAACAATCCAGCATGATGTCGCCTTCAGGCCCCAGCAATCGCCGCGTGCGCTCGACGAGCTCGACATTTTTCCTGAGGCCGGCCGTACCATCAGCCGGACCGTGAGGAATGGCCAGCTTGACGTGGCGGAATCCTTCTTGCAGGTGGCGTTCGGTAAGGTTACCCGTGACGTAGACGGGAATCCTCTCCTTCGTCTTGCCTCCAATCAGGTTGTAAACCGGCTGTCCGGCCGCCTTACCCATGATGTCCCACAGCGCTATATCGATCCCGCTGATGACTTCAATCACGGCTCCCTTCCGCCCGTAGAACAGCGACGCGCGGAACATCTGCTCCCAGAGCAGTTCGATATCGAAAGGGTTGCGCCCAATGAGTAAGGTCCCGAACTGTTCCTCCACTACCGTGGCAGCCAGCTTGCCTTTGCCTCCTCCAACAATGCCGAGACCACGAACCCCGGCATCGGTGACGATCTCGACGATGGCCGAAGTCATGGGACCGTACCAGCTCTGTCGCTTTTCCCGATACTCGGGATAGATCGACATCGGGTTGGCGATGAGCCCCTCGCTCAACCACGAGCCCTTCATTGGAACCGGATGGACTTTGACCTCAGTGATGCGCAAGGCAGGAAACTCCTTTAGCTATGTGCTCTGATCGCGGTGGTCTCAAAACGAATAAGCGCTATATTTATCAATATGATGACGGCTTTATGTCGACAAGTCACCTAGAATCTCAGCTTCGTGACAGACACGAGTCCACCACCCCATCTAATCACTCCATTATATCGAGATATGTCATCTCCGCATCAAGCGAAATGAGTGTGGAGTCCAGGCAGGCCGGCGCGGAGCAAAGCAAAGCTTTGCGGTTCTCCCTGGCAGACACACGTCAACGGAGCCGGTCCATCGTCAAAACGGACGATTGCCGATTGAAAGGGGCAGCGCTGCCGGTAGTAGTGGCAATCGCTGTGAACCGTCGAGGGCAGTCGCAACCGCGTCAGCAGCCTGGCGGCACTAGGGGTTCTTGCATCCAAGAGCTGGTGCTGTCCGCGGGCTCGGGCATGAGCACCCAACCGACCAGCAGCTACCCGCTCTCCTGACGAAGGTGTCGTGGGACTTCCACGAAGGATTAGCGGAACGCTGGCTGTCAAACAGCTTGAGGCGCCGATACGTGCTGGTGGTGATAAACTGCAGTTGGCCGGGCTCACCTTCGACGGTGCTCAGGGTCTTGGGAAATGGCGTGCCTAGATCGGCATCAAAGGGAACGTCGACGGGTTGCCAGGAATCCTGAATCGGTCGCGGGACAGATCCCGTTTTTCCGCAGCTTGTTAGTTAGGTTAGGAGGGGCTGCAAGGCGGGCATGCTGGGAGATCTGCCATGCAGAAGAGCTCGAGGTCCGTTGTAATTTCGGGACTGCCCTTAGCTTCTGGGCTGGCTGTACTAGTGCTGCTAACCCCGGCCTGCTCAAGAGAGAAGCCGGCTGAGCGGGCTGCCGCAGCCCCGCAGGTGAACGCCACGATCAAGTGGGATAAGGTCGTGGCGGTTTCCAAGACCACCCCAACACTTCAGGTGGTGGTGAACCCGCCCTTGCGGAGGGGCTCAAAAATACATGATCCCGTGTTTCAGGCGCTGCATAGCTTGGGCGCTGACTTCGTTCGATACGTGCCATGGCTGCCTTATCCGAAGCTCGGCGTCGCCGAACTCGAGCCTCCTGCAAACGGGAAAACCTCCTGGGATTTCTCGTTAATCGACCCGATGACGAAGGACTTTATCAATGCCACTGCGGGACACTCGGTGATTCTTAACTTCAGCACGATTCCCCAATGGATGTTCAAGACTGAAAAGCCGGCAACCTACCCCGCCGACCCTGATCAGGTGACCTGGGACTACGAGCAGGGAACCGAGTTCCGTGACCCGAGCTTAAAGGAAGTTGCTGACTATTACGCTCGTCTCGTCAGTTGGTACACGCAGGGAGGCTTCAGTGATGAGTACGGCCAGCGCCACGAGTCCGGCCATCATTACAAAATCGATTGGTGGGAAGTGCTCAACGAGGTCGACAGCGAACACTCGATGACGCCGCAAACTTACACCCGCGTGTACGACGCTATTGTGGAAGCTGTGCACAAGGTCGATCCGCAAATCAAGTTCGTGGGAATGGCACTGGGTGGCGAACCGCCGGACTATTTCGAATACTTTCTGAATCACAAGAACCATAAGCCCGGCGTTCCCATCGAGATGATCTCCTACCACTTTTATGCCGTGCCCGAGCCCGACGAGACCCAAGACGTGATGCAACACACATATTGGGACCAGGCTGAACGTTTCCTGGCCGTCGTGGATTACATCCAGGGTATTCGTGCGCGGCTCTCACCTGAGACCCAGACGGACACCGACGAGCTCGGATCGATTTCCGCCGACGACCTCGAACAAGGCAAGCCGGGTCACGTTACCCGGCCCATTCCTAATTCCTATTGGACTCTCTGCGGCGGCCTTTACGCATACCTCTACGCGGAGCTCGCGAAGCGGGGCGTTGAGGTTGCCGGCGAGTCCCAACTTGTGGGATACCCCACCCAATTCCCCAGCGTTTCAATGGTGGATTGGAATACCGGGCAGCCCAACGCCCGGTTTTGGGTGTTGAAGCTCCTGCATGACAGCTTCGGACCTGGCGACAAGCTCGTTGAAACGCACATCGACAGCCCCTATGTCTACGGGCAGGCTCTTGTCACAAAGGAAGGCAAGCGAAAGCTGCTTCTGGTCAACCGCAGGGATCGGAGTTTCGAAGTCGCTGCTCCAAGCCTACAAGGCTCTTCGGTTGCGTACGTGGATCAATCCACCAACTTTCAGCCGCCAGGTTCGGCCCAGTTGAGCGAGAACCAGATCACGTTGAGTGGCCTCGAGGTTGCAGTAGTCGATTTGTCCAGGTAAAGCCCGTCCAGGAGCGGTGTCAGCTCGCGTAGGCGCACGTTGTGGCTAGGACGGCGTCAGATACTTTAAGGTTTCGTTCATCAGTCGCGCCGTGCCGGTGTAGGGATCGGCAAGGCGCGTTTCAAATTCCATGGAGAAATAGCCGCGATAGCCGTTCGATTTGGCGATGCCAAACATCTTCGCCAAGTCCACATTGTAGACTTCACCGCCCTCGCCTATCACGGCGTCCTTGACGTGACACATGCTGTAAGCATGCTGGAACATGCCCGTGACGCCTCTCTCATTGAAGTCCGCGTCGCCTCCTCGCAGGGAATTGCCGAAATCCGGCAAGCCGCGGAGGTACGGGTTGCCGATCTTGTCGATGAGTTTCACAATCAGGAACGGATCTTCGTTCACGAGGCTGTCATTCTCAAGCAACACCAGAATGTTCTTGGAGGCTCCATACTCGGCGAGTTTGGCGAGGGTTTGCGCACCCCGTTCGACGTCGGGTTTCACGCCGTGGCTTCCGCCCAGGTGCTGGCGCACGCTGGGAGAGCCCACCACGACGGCGATATCGATCCCACGCTTGCCATAATCGACCGCTGCCTGCCGCTGGGCCGGATCGGAATCCCAAAATTTGCGCCCCCCGAGGCCAAGATCAACCATATGCGAGCCGGCGGCTTCGACCGCTCGTCGAAACGACTCAAGATACGAAGGCTCGGTGGACGCGAAGTGATCGAGCAAGGGGTTGATATTGTGAATCCCGAACTTGGTGGCGATCATTTGCGGGAAGTCCTTGAGGTCCATGCCGGGTTGTTTCGGATCACGCTCGCGGTTTGTGGGACTTTCGATGAGCGTCCGGAACGGGTAAGACGTGACCGACAGCCGCTCACGAGGCTCCGTGGGAAAAACAAGGTGAGGTCCTTGCGGCGCTGCTCCTGCCGCCAGGGACCTGGAATCGAGCGCAAGCGCGAGAACGGAAGCTCGCTTTAGGAACTCACGGCGAGATGGTTGATTCATATTCGTCACCTCACGCAGATTGTCGCTGACGCCTTCGGCAGCGCGCCTTCAAACCTCTCCCCGGTGAAATCGCTCCACCAGGTGATCGCAAGCCCGGCAAGCCAGAGCCATCATGGTCAGGGTGGGGTTGTGGCATGAAGCCGACACGAACGATCCGCCGTCCATGACAAAAAGGTTGGCCACGTCGTGGGTTTGCAGGAACGGATTCAGCACTGACTTGCCCGGGTCCGTTCCCATTCGGGCCGCTCCAACCTCGTGACGGCCGTAGTCGAACCGGTGACTGGTGCGAATGTCTTCGGCACCTGCGGCCTCCAACATTTCCGCCGCACTGGCTGCCATATCGGGAGCCATTTTGCGCGCGTTCTCGCCGAAGTCCATGTTGATGCGTAAAGCCGGAATGCCCCACGCGTCCACCACTTCCTTGTCAATCTCGCAGTGGTGGTCCCACTGAGCGACAATCTCACCATAGCCGGAGAGATGCATCCGCCAGCGGCCGGTTCGGGCCTTCTCCTTGAACTCTCTTCCGAATCCTTCGGCGCCAAAGTTATATTCGGGTCCCAAATAAACTTCGTAGCCATAACCTCGGATGAACCTCGGATCACAGTTCTCCACATTCCGGAAGCGAGCGACGTAGGTCCCGGCGGGCCTACGGGGCGGGCCCGCCCATATCTTGGGCTCGTTCGCCGACGGGATCACACCCGAAGCACCGAAACCGGACATGTGATCCATCATGTAGTGCCCCAAGACACCGCTGGAATTGGCCAATCCGGAAGAAAAGCGTGGGGTGGCGGAATTGAAGAGAATGCGCACGGACTCGAGGGACTGCGCGCAGAGGATCACTACCTTGCCGCGGGCTTCGCGCGCCTCTCGGGTATACCGGTCAAGGTAGAGCACGCCGGTGGCGAGTCCCGTGCGAGGGTCGGTGGTGACGTGGCGCACCACCGCGTTAGTAAGCATCGTCAGCTTGCCCGTGGCTCGCGCGGCTGCAAGAGTGGTGGTGGGGCTATTAAAGTAGGAGTTCGTCGCGCAGCCCTGTTCGCAGGGACCGCAGTAGTGACAAGGTGCGCGGCCGTTCAACGGCGCGGTGAGGTTGGCGTTGCGCGCGTAAAGGAGATGCCGGCCGAACTTCTCGCTGATCGCTTTCTTGAGCGCAACTTCGCTGCAGAACATCGGCATGGGCGGCTGGTACTTTCCGTCGGGCACGTGCGCGACGCCTTCGGCGAGTCCGCTGACTCCGATGAACTGCTCAACTTTGTCGTAATAGGGCTCGAGGTCAGCGTAACTGATCGGCCAGTCGTCACCGTAGCCGTCGTGGCTCGCGGCTTTGAAATCCAGATCACTCAGACGGAGGCTCAGCCGGCCCCAAACCAGCGAGCGGCCCCCTTCGATGCGCAAGCGAATCCAGTTGAAAGGCTTATCTTGCGGCCGGGTGTAAGGATTCTTCAGGTCGTTAACGAACCACTTGTAGTTGTATTCCCGGCAGGCGTAGGAGTGCGCCTGGACGAAGCGGGTGCGCAACATTTCGGGTGATCGGCCGCGGTACTTCACTTGGTACGGAATCACGTGCTCGCTGAAATCGCGGCTGGGATCAACAGCGCGGCCAGCTTCGACGACGGCCACGCGCAGACCGGCCTCGGTTAACTCCTTGGCCGCCCATCCTCCTGTGGCTCCGGAACCCACGACCACAGCGTCGAAGGTCTCTTGTTTTGGTGCGATGTTAGCCATTCGGCGTCCAAGTTCGCAGGAAGTTCCCGCGCTTAGAGATTAGCACAAAGAAGTATTGAGGATTGAGGAGGAGAAAGTTTCAGGTGTGTGTCATTTGCCGCCTGGAATCCGTTCGCAAACGCAGTCATTCCCGCTTAGGCGGGAATCCACGGCGCAAGTCCCTGGAAGCAGGGTGTGGAGGAATTGGATTCCCGCCTGCGCGGGAATGACTGCGTGCTGAGTTCAGCGTGCTCCGCGGTAGGAACTAGGGTTTGACGATCAGGAAGTTGCCGAGCACGAGCGCGTCGACGCCGGAACAGTAGAAGCTCCGGATGGCGTCGCGCACATCGCACACCAGCGGCTCCCCGAAAAGATTGAAGGAAGTATTCAGCAATACGGGCGCCGGCGACGTCTCACCGAACTTTGTCAGAAGACTCCAGAAGCGGGGATTCACCTGTCTCTCAACCGTGTGCACGCGGGCCGCTCCGCCGTTAAAGGCGAACTTCTCCAGCTCCTTGGGGCCGTCCCGCAGGCTTCCGATGGACGACATGAAGCGGCAGTTGGGTGTGCAGTCAAACAGACGGGCCGCTTCTTCCTCAGGGACCGAGAGGCCGAAGGGGTGGAAATCTTCGCGGCGCTTGACGTAACGATTCAGGTTCTCCGTCACGTAAGGGGAGAATGGCGAAGCGACGATGCTACGATTGCCGAGCGCCCGGTGGCCAAACTCGAGCCGTCCCTGGCACCAGGCCACGATCTTGTCTTCGCGCAGCAGCCGCACGGTCTCGTCGATCAATTGGTTTTCGCTCGGCAGGTAGCGATAAATGGTCTTGCAGTTGTCGAGTACTGCTTTGATTTCAGCTTCCTGAAATCGAGGGCCCAGGTACAAATGTGGCAACGGCCGGCGCGGCAGGTCCGGCTTTAGCCGCAGGAGTCCAAGGTAGGCCGCGCCGAGAGCGCAGCCAGGATTCCCGGCGACAGGTTGCACGAACACCTGGTCGAACCCCGTCTGCTTTTCGAGGGCACGCGCCAGCAACACGTTGAGAAAGACGCCCCCGGCGACAGCGAGGTCTCTTGCACCGGTCTTCTGCCGATACGTCTCCGCAATCTCAACGACGGTCTCTTGCAGGAATTCCTGAGCGCTGCGGGCAATGTGGGCCCGAACGCGCCCGTTAGGAATAGATCCCTTCTCATTGATGCCGAGTTCGCTCAGAATCGCGGGGCTGAGGGTGTTGCTTCCGCCAGAGGCAGCGGCAACGTGCTGAAGGTCGAGAGCCGGAAGGCCGTCTTCATTGCGCGAAAAGAGCTTGCGAAATACGGGTAAGAATTCCGGCGAACCCTCTTTGCTCAACCATTGCACCTTGTGTTCATCACGGCCAGGCCTGAACCCCAGCAGCGCAGTCACGTACGAATAGAACCAGCCGAGTGAGTTAGGAAAATGCAGGGACTGCAGCCGCGTCAGATTCGAGCCCTCGCCAAGGGCTACGAGGCCTGACCACATATCACCGCACTGGTCGAGCGTCAGAATCAGAGCGCGGTCGAAGCCGCTCGGATAAAACGCGCTGGCACCATGACAAAGATGGTGCTCAAAGTTGACGAGAGGCGCGGCAGAGCCAAGGGAGCGGCGAAACAGCCGGAGTTGATTGAGCTTCCAGCGCAACGCGTCCTGCGAGTCGCGAAGGTCAGGGCAGCAGGTGGGGGAAACAAACGCGGTGCGCCGGCCGCCTTCATCGCGCAGCCAGGCGCGCTTGGGACGGCAAGCGACCGCGGCGAGAGTCAAGCCGGACGGTTTGGCACCCGCTTCCGAGAGGCAGCGGTCAATGGCCATCTCCGGAATGCCGGCAGCAGGCGCGCGGCTGAGCTTTTCCTCTTCGACGGCGGCAAGAAAACCCTCCTCCCCGAGGAGAGCAGCGGCGGTATCGTGTTCGAGATCAGAAATGCCCAGCACCAACATTTTGATTGCCGATTGTCGACCGCCGATTTTTGAAGGACCCAAAGCTCCGGTGGTTCTTGTGTCGGGCCGCGGCACAAAATCAGCGGGGCCGCGATGTTGAATTCAAAAGACTTCCGACCGAGTTTCGGTAGACTCTACCGTTCGATGTCGAAAAATCCCAAAATTCTCACCAAAATGCCTCATCCTTTGTTTTCAACAACATGATGGGATCATCCTTCATTTTCGCCTTCGGAGAGGCCGCAGTTGGTGGCCAGGAGGGCCGCCCTTACCCGAAATTAACCCGGCTCAATTCGCCAAGGCCTTGGGCAAAAACTCAGCCAGGGCCGCCGCCACCTTGGTGGTTCCCTGCTCGGTCATGTGAGCATGATCGAGAAAATACTCGTGGAGGTCGGAACCCTGGGGGTCGCCCTGACTCAACACATCTACGGTGCGAAGCAGCGGTATACCGTGGGCCTCGGCATACTTCGCGAACGCCACCTGAAAAGGACCCTGGTCATCGTATCGCCCGGTCCGGCCATCATAACCCGCGAACAGCACGAAAACGGGCTTCACATTGTGCGAACGCAAGTCAGAAACAAACCGGTCAAGGAATTGATCGTACAGGTCGGCGGCCTCGGCCTCGGAGAGCTGCATGAAATTCGTGCCGGGCACCAGATGCCCCTTCATGCGGTCGTAGTAGTGACGAGCCCAGTTTTCCACCACCAACGTGTACAGGGCGATGCTGCGCAGCCGATCCTTGGCCTTCACCCGCTGGGCAATTTGATCCTTGACCTTCGCGTCGCCATTCGCAGCCTGCAGTCCGATGCCGCCTTCGTTGAAGCTGTAGCCTACAAGCACCGCCGCCGGGCGCAGCCCGCGGTTCCACAGGTAGAGAAATTTTTGATCTTCGAGCGCGATGGGGTAGGCGTCTACGCCCCCGTTGAGAACCGTGTAGAGCCCCGGCGACTGCCGGTCAAGGTCTCTCTGCAGGTCTGCGGGGTAGGTCTGGTCATCGTCCACACCGTATCCGTAAGTGACGGAGTCCCCCAGGCAAAGAATGGTGGGTTTGCCTTCCTCGGTCGCGCTCGCCGGCACAGGGCCGCCGCGCAACCCATAGCTATTGATCGTCGAGGACGTCAGGGAAATCTTCTCGACGTATTGTTGATCAGGCACTGGTGTAAATAGGAGGTCGCCCTGGCGCTCGTACATCAAGGCCCGATGGTAGCTGAAGCAGCGCAACCCAAACTCGGCCGATACCAGGAGAACCACAATCAAGAGGAGGGAACGAAACCACGGCGAAAAAAGGAACGCCCCAGCCGGCTTGGGAACCGACGCGTCACTTGACAGGCAGCGGCCTATGTAGCCGCTGGTTCCAAACACCTTCCGGAGCGCGACGATGCAGTACCCGATGTAAAGCGCGCCCGCGAGTGGAATCAAGTTCAGCCAGTCGCGGCTGATCGTGGGAGCAATACGGCGATTGAAGACGATGGCCAGAATCGCAACCACAAGGGCGATCTGGCGTCCCCGGCTGGCGCGAGTAACCATCAATTCTTCGCTAGTCACTGCAGATGCTGTGGGCATCTAGGGGCCTTTTGATTGGAATGTGCTCTTGCCTCTTGTCGTTGTTGCTGCTCGCCGAGGTGTGGTCCCATCTGCGGCGTAGGGGCGGCCCTTGTGGCTGCCCATTGCGTGCCACCCGTCGGGGCGGCCACAAGGGCCGCCCCCCACATCCCTCTAGCGCTCGGTCAGCATATGGCCCAGGATGGAGGCCACCTCTTCCTGCTTTTTACTGGCCACGTACCAGTCAATCGTCCGGCGCAGCCCTTCCTCGAACAGCACCTCAGGCTCCCAACCCAGTAAGTTCCGCGAAAGGGAATTGTCCGCGACGCGGTTGTAAGGGCCGGTCGGCATCTCAGGGTGAGTTTCAATGGGCGCGTCATGACCCAGGTACGCCAGGATTTGCCGGGCGGCGTCGATCACCCGAATGCGCTCCATCGTGCCGAGATTCACGGCGGTGCCATCGTCAATCTTCTCGGCTGCGAGAATGGTTCCCCGAACGATGTCGTCAATGTACGTCCAGTTCCGGATCTGCTCCCCGGTGCCCCACACCACAAAGGGATCCTGCTTAATGAACGCCCGGGCGATCATCGCGATCACGGCGTGGTTCTCAACACCGTTCGGGCCGTAGACGGTGAAATAACGGCAGGAGGCGGACTTCATGCCCCAATCCTTGTAGTAGGAGCGCAGGGTCATCTCCGCCATCAGTTTGGCCCAGCCGTACATATTGTCGGCGTCGTAAGGCGGCCCCACTTTATCTTCGGTCAAGTACAGCATCTCCTTGGGGTCCGTCTGAATGTAGTTGGGGTAGACGCAGCCTGACGACGCGTAAACCACCTTGTCAACTTTGGCCTGGTAGGCGGCCCGAAAGACGAGGCCATCCAACATCAAGTTCGTGGCACAGGCAGCCTGATGGAGGTCAACGTAGCCGCGGCCTCCGTGGTCTGCGGCAAGGTGAAATACAACGCTCACACCCTCCACCGCGAGCTCCGCAATGCTCTGAACGCGCAGATCACCTTCAATAAACTCAACTTGACCCGCGTCCACGTGTTCCTTGATGTTGGCCAGCTTGCCGCTGCTGAGGTCGTCGACCACGCGGATATCGGCCCCTCGCTTCAGTAGATTCTTGACCAGGTTGGACCCGATAAACGATGCCCCGCCCGTCACCAAGACTTTGCGACCTTCCCAGTTCATGCCCATTCCCTCCGCAACATTAAGTGAATTTTCTCAGATTCAGCAACTCTAACGACGCATTCCACGCAAACCTTGGACCGCTGATCAAATAGCGGCGCCACAACCTTCGCGGATCAACCGCCAGCCTGAAGAACCATTCCAGGCCATTTTCCTGCATCCATGCCGGAGCCTGCTGAACTCCGCCCGTGTGAAAATCGAATGCCGCTCCTACGCCCAGTAGAACGGGCACCCCCAGAAGCCCACGATGCGCGTGCATCCAGCGTTCTTGCTTGGGCGTGCTCAGTCCCACCCACAGCACATGGGGCGACGATTCGCGAACGCGAGCCTGTAAATCAACCTCTTCGTCCTCCGTCAGCGAGCGAAACGGGGGGCAATAAGTTCCGGCCACCTGGATTCCGTAGAGACGCTGCATTTTGGCGGCTAGGCGGACCGCAACGCCAGGCGCACCGCCATAGAAGAAGTGGCGGTAGCGGCTGCCTGTTTCACGAATAAACGTCTCCATGAACTCTGGTCCGTAGACTCGCCGCCTTAAGCGGCCTGCCTGACCGCGGTGGCGGCCCACCCACACGAGCGACATGCCGTCCGGCACCACCAGGTCCGCCGAATTCAGGACCTCCCGTACCGAAGCGTCCCGAATCGATTCCGAAACTCCGTGCATTCCAGAGAACGATACGAACCGCTCCGGCCGACGCTGGCTGATCCACTTCTCAACCTGAGCTACGGTCTCGGGTATTTGCAGGGCATGTACCCGCACTCCAAGCACCCTGAACGAAGGCAGCTCCTTCAGCTTCACTTCGGATTGTGCCGTCGTGGGCATGGTATTTGACAGGTGTTAGGTGTCAGGTGTTAGAGTTTAGGCTTCGACGTCCGAAGCGCCAAGTAGCAGCTTCGCTCCTGAGCGTTCGGCTTTCCAAATGTGCTGAGAATTACCCATCTTCACCTAAAGCCTAGAACCTAACACCTGAAACCTAGCACCTAAACCTAACACCTAACCCCTCGCTTTTCTAGCTACTTAACCCGCTAATGCAACCGTAAGAGAGGCCGCGCTGCGATTTCGCCGGGTTCTCGCGCCCTCATAGATCTCCATGAGCAGAGGATAGTTGCTTTCCGCAGTGTACTTCTGCTCAAACTCCCGGCGCGCCGACCGCCCCATTTCCCGGAGTTCCACCGGATGGTTCCATGCCCACGTTACCTTTTGCGCTAGTTCCACCGCGTCGCCCGGTGTGAAGTGAAACCCAGTCCGCCCGTCTTCCACAACCTCTTCCATCGCTCCCAGACGCGAGCAGATCACCGGAGTGCCGCAGGCAAAGGCTTCACAAATCGTCACCGGGAAGCCCTCATACCACTCACTCGGGAAAACCAGGAAGCGCGCCGCCTGAATGGCTGCGATGGTTTCCACACGCGGAACCTGGCCTAGAAACCGCACTTGCGAGAGCCCGTCGCGCCGGGCTTGCGCTTCCAGTGCTTCCCGCTCCGGCCCTCCGCCCGCAATCAGCAGCGGAATGGGCTGCCGGAGCTTACTCCAAGCGTCCAAGAGAACGTTGACCCGCTTCTCAGGAGCCAGCCGGCCCACGAACAGCGCATAGTCACGGGGGCCCAACCCCTCGCCAGGATCGGGATCGACAAAGTTGGGCTTCACCACCACCTGGTCTTCAGGCAAGCCCGCTTCAATCATCTTCCGGCGAGAAAAATTCGTGACTGCAATGATCCGATCGACTCTACCCGGCCACGTTCCGCTGCGCCGATTGATCGCAATCATCAGGGCGACCACCGCCGTGGCAGCCTGCGAGTGGTGGTAGCAGGCGTGACGAACGCCGCGCCAGAGGCCGCGATCAAGGCACTCTTCACAGACTCTGCCGTCGCGAAAAAAAGTGGCAGCGGGACAGAAAAGGCGATAGTTCTGCACCGTCTGAACGACCGGGACGCCTGCTTCCCGGCAAGCCGAGAAGATCGACGGCGAAATCACCACAAACGTGTTGTGGACGTGAACTACATCCGGACGCTCACGCCCTAGGAGCGCCAGGAAATCCCGCCGGCTGCTCGGGTTCCAGATCGTGTCGGCGGAAAGCTGCAGGCGCCGCCAACCCGTAAGTCCTTCAATTTCTTTGTTGCTTCGCCGGTAAAAAACAACCCGATGACCGGCCCTTTCCAGAAGCTGACACTCTTGTTCGCAAGTGGCGTCTTCGCCTCCGGGCTGCTGGTAATAGTTGTGAACAACCAAGACCTTCACGTTGCCCTTTATGGATCAAGCGACCCGGATCAACCTGAGGAACGATTGAAAATGGCCCCAGAGAGCGGCTCCGTCGCGAGCTCCGGCCTACCACCTGAAAAGAAGCTTCGGATTGGTCGCGCCTCCGTACCTGGCGCGGCGGCGTATGTATTCCGCATAGCCGATGGGCACATAAAAGCTGAGGGGTGAATGCCAGGAAATCTCCGTCATGAAGAACATGCGGATGGTCAGCACGCTTAGCACCGCGATAGCTTCCAGACAGAGGTTGGCGTCAAGCCCGTGAAGCTCCGGGTTCCGGATGAAACGAAGCAAGACCCACCACGTCCAAACCATGACGATGATGATCGGAATGATGCCCCAGATTCCGGTCCCGACGATAATTTCCACCCAGTCGCTGTGCATGGTGGCCGTCACCTTGTGACCCAGCTTGGCCAGCACCCCGAATCGGCCCGCTGCCCAGGCGCCAAGCCCGGTCAAGGGGTGATCCGTATACTTTTCCCATGCCACCGCCCACCAGCTCAAGCGTGAACTAAGCGACGTCAACTGGGCGGTGCTTTCTCCGCGCTTCATGTACTCGGCCGTCAGAGTTCCCAAACCGCTTGCCAGGAAAACAAAAACTCCGGAGAGAAAGATCGCGGCGCCTTGCATAACACGGCGCGAAAGGAGATAGATGAGGAAGACGCCCAGGCAGAAGCCCATGATGGCTGAGCGACACTGGGCCAGGAACATGGTGGCCATCCCAAATGTAAACACCAAGCTGTACCAAATCGAGTTCTTTCGTTGACGGGTCATGGGCAGAAGGCGAACCAAGCCGACGATGGCGATGACCGCCCCATACTGCCCGATGTCATTTGAAGACACGTCGGGAAATACACCCTGCAACTGAACGCCAATGAGGCCGATTCCGGACTCACCATATTCAAGCTTGTTTGATAAGGCGTCCGCAGGGTCCACAACAACCCAAAACCAGAGGATGCACAACAAGAGGCCGTACAGAAGCCACGTCCACTCGAACCATGACTTCAGCTCCTCGCCCGACTTCACGACGTAAATCACGACGGCCAGCATGGCAAGGTCTACTGAATACTCGCAGGCTTTATAAAGGGTCCACTGCCAATACACGGACCACACTGTGGAGAGCATGCAAGTGAGAGTGAACCACAGCAGAACGCCTGGGATCCCCGTCACGATCGACTTAAGCCACTTGATGCGGTGCATGAAAAGAGCCAGTAGCAGGTACGCGCCCACGAAGAAAACCATAAGGATTCGGAGGCTGGCGGCTGAATCGACAGGATTTGACGAGATTTCAGCCGACGTGCGCTTGCGGAAAGTCTGAAAACTGACAAACAGGATGGCCCAGAGGAAATGCCACCACTTGAGTTCCTTCAGCAAAGCGAACAAGCAAACCACGGCTTCCGACAGAGCGAAGGCGGCGTAGATCGCAATGGGCCCTGCCGCCGCCAGAATGGCCAGCAGGTACTCTTCTTTGTGGCGATGGTGGTGCAGAGTGATGTAGTGGGACAGTTCCGCGATGCCGAACATGGCCAGCGCGCCCAGCAGCATAAATCCGATGATGGCTGCCAGTCTTCCCAGCCGCTCGTAGTTCGGACGAGGAAGTACGCCACCCCCGAACCCCCCAAGCGTGATGCCATTCTGTGCCAAGGCTAAAACTCCCGCTCAACGCCGACAGCGGGCCGGCGCCCCACACTCAGTTGTCTACCGCTGATGACCGCCAGTCTTAGGGCTAGGAAATGCCGACAGCTACTGGCAAGGCTTCCTGGGCATAACCCAGTCGAGTAAGGCCGACGCTGGCATACTGCTCAATCAGATGAACTTGGCTCTCCGAAAGCCTCCCGCGCCATCCACCGATCGAGCCGCTACGCACGAAGCGGGTGCCGTCCCCGTTGGCCTTCGCCGGAGAATAACCGTCAATGTCCGAAGCTTGGTCTTCCTTCTCGCGCATGCGATGGACGCTGTTGTTGGTTATGGCCGTGCGAATTGCCTCGCGGCCCACCTCAATACCCAGAAACCCGGCAACCACCGTCAAGGTTTCTTCAGTTCGAGCGCGCAGGTCCTCGAACTTGATCGTGAGTAGGTTGTCCGTAGTTGCCAGGGGAGACCCCAGCCACGAAAGCACGTGTTCTTGCCAAGATCCATAGCCGTTGACGTTGGATGTTAAGGATAGCATCAGAAACGTGTCGAAGTCTTCGGAAATGCGCCGGCGCGCATTTTCATAGTCAAACTCCGAAAGCACCACGTCGCGAACGTCCCGGGTGATGTAAATCGCTCTCCGGTAAGCACTTCTGTACGCCTCATGCGTCTTAATCAGGCGCCCTCCCGCCGGGAGCACCTCAGGACTCGTGCGGTGACGCCCGATATCAGGAATCAAGTGGTTCACGCTGTCGAATCCGGCTGTGTCGCGCGTTAAGAGCTCAACAAGTAGAAAACGAAGCCATGTGCTTCCCGAACGAGGATACGACGCCACGAAGACGTCCCGCGGCGACAAGCCTCGATGCCGCAGCCAGACCACGGGCGCGCGCAGACGAGACCGGGAGGCCTTGCGGCGCAACTGACGGAGGAACGACATGCGAACTTGGTGCCTTCCCTGGCGCTTCCAGCCGTTAACGCAGAACTAGCTGCTTGAGGTGGCTTTCGCAGACCTCACAAGCTATTGATTACAAGCGAACTGCCGGGCTTTGACCTAAAAAAGTGCTCCTTGCTGGCTCTTAATAACGCCACCAGCTAGCCAGCAGAGCGATCAATCCCCCAAGCGACCGCCGAATCTTCCTGAACTGCCCGGGCGGCGCGAGCACGCGCGCGTGACCACTTGTTACGGCAGGCTCCCAAGAAAACTCAGAGGATCCCGTTTGCTTGTAATTGCGACTCAATGATCCCCCGAAAACCGTGAAACAACTCCAGCCTCAACTCGCCAGCGGCCGGACAGGCGCCTGGGCGCGAGCCGTTGCCACGGATGCTGCCAACGGATACCCCATCCGGCGGAAGGCGTCACCGGCATAGCTATCGATCAGACGCAGATGCTCGTCAGTAAGCCTTTCGCGCCATCCGCCCACGGCGCCCTTGCGAACGAAGCGCCCGTCCTCGCCACTCTTGGCCTGATGAAGGGTGAGCGACTGCTTCTCCTTATCGCGCATCTTCTCGATGGTATTGTTGGCGATAGCCGCTCGGACCATTTCGGGCTCGGCTCGAACACCAAAGAAATCGAGCATCCGGTGAACTGAGGACTCCATGTCTTGTCTCAGGTCTTCAAATCGAAGCACGAGCAAGTCGCCGGTGCGCGAGAGGGGCGATTCAAGCCACGATTGGACATGATACTGCCAGGCGCCAAATCCGCTGATCTTCCCCTGCAAGAACTTGAAAAGATAATTGTCAAAATCGTCGTAGAGAATTCCAAGTTCTTTCTCGCGAGAGTATTGCGAGAAGATAACGTCGCGCATGTCCCGAGTCAAATAAACCGCTCTTTGATACTCCTTGCGGTAAGGCTCATGGGTCTTAATCAGCCGCCCTTCGCCGGGCAACAGGGGCTCAGCTCTCCAGTGGATTCCGATCTCCGGAATGCCCCGGTTTACGTTGTCAAAACTCGAAGGCCTGCCTGCCAGGATCTCGTAGAGCACGAATCGCGTCCATGTGCTGCCACCTCTGGGATAGGAGGCGATGAATACGTCGTTGCGGTCAAGACCCCGGTTTCGAAGCCAGATCAGGGGTACCCGAAGACGGGTTCGCGCTGCCTTGTGGCGGAATCTCTTGAAAGCAAGCATTCTTCTGCACTCCAAAGCGACCTGTGGCGACCTGCACTTGGCATCACCCATGCGGTGCCAAGCGTTTCGGGCGGGGGGAAGAGCCGGTCAAGCGCGCCGAAAAGATATCCAGTATAAGAGAGCCCGCGCCGCCGTGCTAGTCGGTTACCTGTCTATGTAACAGACAGACGCGCGCCAGCGCAACTCTCTGATGCCTTAGTCCAGTGGCTCGTCAGCGGGGGGCTGAAAGTAGTTTTAGGCAGCGCCGGAACCACGCAGTACTGCCGGAATGGTTTGGGCGAGTATTTTCAGGTCGAGCCATAGAGACCACTTATCAATGTATTCCATATCAAGCTCCATCCATCTCTCGAACGGGATGGAACTACGGCCGTTGACTTGCCAAAGACAGGTAATACCTGGGCGCACGCTGAAACGGCGTCGTTGCCAATCTTGATCGAAACCCTCATAATCGCGCACCGGCAGAGGGCGCGGGCCCACCAGACTCATATCTCCCCGGAACACGTTGATAAGCTGAGGAAGTTCATCGATGCTGGTCTTTCGCAAAAACTTACCAACGGTGGTAATGCGAGGATCATCTTTGATCTTAAAAACCGGTCCACTGACTTCGTTGAGATGTTCGATCTCCCTCAGTCGCGCCTCCGCGTCCTGGACCATGGTGCGGAACTTGTAGAGCGCAAACCGCCGCTTACCAAGTCCCATGCGTTTCTGCACAAAGAAGACAGGACCGCGATCAGTAAGCTTGATAAAAAGAGCCACAATCAGGAACAACGGGGTCAACGCCACCAGTGCCGCGAGCGAGAGCGCGAAGTCGAATAGCCTCTTCACCCCTACCGACCACCCCTCATGCGTTCCCGTATACAGGGTAATCAGAGCGTGGCCTTCAAAATCCTCGGCCCTGGAGCGGGCCAGCTTGAGATTGAAGATGCCCGAGGGAAACCGCATGGTGATGCCCTGCTCCTCGCAAATCGCAGCGATCCGGGAAGCGTGGAAGTAATACGATCGGATGGGCAATGCCATCACGACTTCGTCTACGACGCTGTGACGGAGGAAGTTCGAGAAATCATCAAGACCGCAGGCCAGCTTGTAACCGGATCTGCGGAACGGCTCCATTCCAGACCAATCTTCGTCCGCAAAACCGATGACCCGGTAGCCGAGCTCAGGCGTGGCCTCAATTTGCCGGGCAAGCTCAACCGCGCGGGCGTTGGTTCCGGCGATCAGCACGAACCTCAGATTGCGTCCACGCAGGCGCAGCTTCTTGAGCAGGTATCGCAGTACCAGCCGGCTCATCACCACCAAGCCCGAGCCGATGGCCCAGAACACAGCCAGAAACACAGGCGTTACCATGGTGATGCGAAGGAATAGCGCCGCCACAAAGACGATGAAGGTGCTCAGGGTAACTGCTTTGATGACACTTGCCATTTCGGCGCGTGGGCGTCCAAGGCGGTGAGAATGGTAGAGTCCGAAGGAAGTGAAGACGAAATGCCAGACCGCAAGCAGGCCCGTAAAAATTAGGAAATCGTTGATCCGGATGCGCATCCCAAGAAATTGGGCAAAGGATGCTACATCCGCTTCGTACAACACCGGCACGGTGGCCAATGCGAAGGCAAAGACCATCAGGACGACGTCGACAAGCTTAAACGCAGTCAGGAGTGCCTGACGGCGGGGATTACTTACGCTCAAAGAACCCCCTTCATTCTCAAAGCTCTAAGCTCTCGCTGCCTAACGCTTCCTGGGCCCGTCAAACGCCTGAAGGGTGCCCTGCTCCGGCAGTATGGCACAATCTGTCTAGTGTCCGATGCCAGAGAGCCGTTTCACAACGCCTCGCCAGCCCGCAACTGGCTGTTTCGAACGCCGATCGCGCCCTGAACCAGCGGCCACTCTGTGGTTCGTCGATTGATCTCAGAGCGTAGCGAGCCGCGCCTCGCGTTCCCTCAGCACTCTTAAGCCAACTGGGCTTCCGCTTCCTGCAATGTAACCTTGAAATAACGTATGGCCCTCGCCAGACCCTCAGTCAATCCCACCTGAGGCTGCCAGTTCAACAAAGTCTGGGCTTTCGAGATATCCGGTCTTCGGCGCGTCGGGTCGTCCACGGGTAATGGCTCGAACACAATCTTGCTCGGACTGCCCGTTTCCTCAATGACCTTGCGCGCCAGTTCAAGCATCGAGATTTCCTCAGGATTGCCGAGGTTGATGGGGCCAACCTGGTCCGACGTCAACAGCCTGTAAAGGCCGTCGACGAGGTCGGAGACGTAGCAGCAGCTCCGTGTCTGGCTTCCGTCACCATACACGGTCAACGACCGCCCCTGAAGCGCCTGAGGAATGAAGTTGGGCAACACGCGTCCGTCATTGAGGCGCATTCGTTCGCCGTACGTGTTGAAGATCCGCGCGATGCGCACCCTTACGCCGTGCTCCCGCTGGTAAGCCATCGTGATCGCCTCGGCAAATCGCTTGGCCTCATCGTAGCAACTGCGCGGCCCAATCGGGTTCACGTGTCCCCAGTACGTCTCCACTTGCGGGTTGATCTCCGGGTCGCCATACACTTCGGAGGTCGACGCCAGGAGGAATACGCTCTGGAAAGCCTTGGCCACGCCGAGCGCGTGATAGGTGCCAAGTCCGCCCACCTTCAAGGTGTGAATGGGATGGCGGGCGTAGTCTCGAGGACTCGCCGGCGAAGCTAAGTGCAATACATAGTCCAGGTGGACTCCGGCCGTGAAGTTGCCGTTCGCCCGGCCGAGAAGCGACGGGAGGTCGATGGGCTGGGTCACATCGTGTTTCGCAAACACAAAGCGAGGATGACCAACAACCGAGCTGACATTCTCGACTCGACCGGTCAAGAGATTATCGATACAAATAACCTCGTGGCCCTCCGCGATGAGCCGGTCGCAGAGGTGCGATCCGACAAAGCCGGCACCTCCCGTGATCAAGCTTCGCGGCGGACGATTTAGGGCCCTCTGCGACTCTCCCATGCGTTATGCCCCCACCCTCTCACGTTCTACCGCACGCGCGTGGCGACCGCGAGAATGAGCCTTTCCCGCGCTTTGTTGCCGGCTTCCGCGACCCATAGCGAGATACTCGAAACCGGCGTCTCGCATCTCAGCCGGATCCAGGAGATTGCGGCCGTCCACCAAGACGGGCACTTCCATAGCTTCGCGGAACTTTGTCCAATTGAGCTTGCGAAATTCGTCCCATTCGGTAGTGATCAGAGCCGCATGCGCGCCGCGAGCGGCTTCATAGGCCGAGCGGCAATAGTCCACCCGACCGGGAATCTCAGGAAATACCGCTTGAGCATTCGGCATCGATTCTGGATCGTACAAGCGAACCGCGGCGCCCTCCTTGCGGAGTCGGTCGATCACCCGCAGGGCCGGCGCCTCCCGGATGTCATCGGTGAGGGGTTTGAACGCCAGTCCCAGAACCGCAATGGTCTTGCCTTGAAGCACCCAAAGGGCGTGGCGGAGCTTGTCCAGAAAGACCTCAACACGGTCGAGGTTTACGCTCTCGACTTCGCTCAATATGCCACAGGGGACTCCGTGTTCCTCCGCCAAGTGAATGAGAGCCCGCAAATCCTTCGGAAAACAGTAGCCGCCGAAGCCGATGCCGGCCTTGAGAAACTGCCGTCCTATTCGGGGATCTAGACCAATTCCCTGGGCGACGCTTTCAACGTCAGCGCCTACCGCATCACAGAGGTCGCCGATCATGTTGATGAATGAGATTTTTGTGGAAAGAAAGGCGTTGGCGGAATGTTTGATCAGTTCGGCGGTGGCCAGGTCGGTGACCACGATGGGGCAGTTCAGTGGCCGATAGATTTGCTCCAATAGCTCGCGCGCCTGCTCAGACTCGACGCCGATAACCACGCGGTCCGGATGAAAGAAATCCCTGATCGCCTTCCCTTCCTGCAGAAACTCGGGGTTCGATGCAACATCAAAGTGAGCGGCGCCCACCCCAGCCTGGCCGTTCCTGGCGCCGTTCGCCGGCGACAGTCGCGCGTAGCGCGTAATCGTGCGTTTGATACGCTCCGCGGTGGAGGCCGGCACCGTACTCTTCTCAACAACCAGCTTGTAGCCGTTCAGGTTCCGTGCAATGGTTCGAGCAACCGCCTCGATCTGGCTAAGGTCCGCGGCGCCGTCATCGCGTTGCGGAGTCCCGACACACACAAAGACAACCTTCGATGCTGCCAACGCCGCTTGAACGTCGTGAGTGGGCTCGAACCGTCCGCTCGCCAAGTGCTTGGTGAGGAGCTCCTGCATTTCCGGCTCGTAAAACGTGGCTTGGCCGTTTTCCAGTTGCTCAATCTTGTGCACGGCGTCATCTGCACCGAAGACTTTCCATCCCAACTCGGCAAGGCCTAAGGCCGTAGGCAACCCTACGTGGCCCATTCCAAGCACAGTAATCGGGTTCCGCTCGTTCGCCTTCGTTTTTCGTCGACGTACTCCGGGCATCTTATCTACAATCCCCCCTCTTAGCATTCACACCTGGATTCGAATCCACGTCTTACCTGCGTGGTATCGGGGCACGTTACGTCGCGCCAAAGGTCCGCCCCTTTTCACTTAATGACCCTGCAGACTCACAGCTTCCCATAAATGCCGGCCGGAATTGGGAAGGTACGCTTGTTGAGTACAGCGCCCAGCAATCGTACCTGCGCAAGTTCGATCATCTCTTTGGCTTTGCGGGCAGACTCGCGCCGCGTAGCGTTCGACTGCAGAACCAGGATCATCCCGTCTGACAGTTTCCCGAGCGCACAAGCGTCCGCATAGGGATTGATGGCTGGTGCATCGATGAGAACGTTGTCGAACTCGGACCGCAACTCTGCGACTCGCGCTTGCAAGCTCTCGGAAGTCAGCAAAGCATGAACATTGGTGGTGTGCAAGCCCGCGGGCATTACCCATAGCTTGCCGCCGTCCACCTGCTGTGCGAAATTTCGCACCGGTCCGGGCTGCGAGATGGCATCCACTAAGCCCATCCGATTGGGGAGACTGAAGTAGCGGTGCAGCGCCGGCGAGCGCAGGTTGGCATCGATCAGGCAGGACGAACCCGATAAACCAACGTCACTGGTCAGGGTCTCTGCGACGCGAACGCATACGGTGCTGCATCCATCCCCAGGATCAACGCCGGCGAAAACCACTACCCGGGGTGCATCGGGACCGGGTACCAGAAACAATCTTTGCACCAGCCGAATCGCTTCCTCAGATGTAAACGGAGCGGGTCGTGAGGCAAGGGGTGCGGCACCATCCCGGCTTCGAGGGCGAGCGAGAGCTTCCTGCTCTCTCTGCGCTCGCTGTAAGAGTTCGAAATTTTTGCTCAAAGCTACTTCCTCCGCATCCTCTATACGATATCGGCGCTAAGTTGCAGCAACGTTAAGAAAAGAGCAGCCGGACGCCATTACAAAACCCTTCAATAATGGTAGGAGAAGACGCGAGAATTTGTGGATCAGACACTTGCGAGGTGTCTCTGGTCTACCCCAGATCCGCCAACCATCCCCCCTTGTCATACGTGGGAAACTCTGCTAATTCACCAGTCGCAGGTTGCGCCTTTCGGCGTCTCGCCCTAGCCCTTCTGTCAAGTGGGATCCTGTCTCCCTAGACGTTGACGGTCGCGGTTCCGTCTCCATTCTCGTGATGGAATGTGGCTGCGCAACCGGGGCTGAAACTCGATCGAGCAGGATCGCCCATCCATCTGAATGGCGAGACCCTCGCTGATGCAGGCCTGGAAGCGGGTCCGGTTCTACCTGAACCGCGGGCGGGAAAATTATAGGTTCAGCCGCAAACGAACGCAGATCGAGATCCACCGCAACCTCACGCACCGTCCCAGAGTCGATGACCTTCTGGCCGCCGGCATAGCCCAGCGATAGAGCGTTGAAGCAGATGTTGTTAATGTTGCGCGGAATGCCGCCACTCAGCGACGCCACCGTGCTCAACGCTCCTCCACTGAATAGCGGTGGACCTTCGTATCCGGCCACTCGCAAGCGGTGCTCGACGTATCCGGAGACTTCTGTTACTCCGAGAGGGCGCAAACGAATCAACATCGAAATCCGTTGGCGCAACTGCGTCATTGACGGACGCGCCAGTTTCTCGGCCAGTTGAGGCTGACCCGCAAGAACAATGTGCATCAGCTTGTCGCGCGGGGTTTCAAAGTTTGAAAGCATGCGAACGAACTCGAGCGCCGAGTCATCCAGGTTCTGCGCCTCATCAACGACCAGTACGAATTTCCTCCGGGCCTTCAACTCCTCGATAAGGATCTCATTGAGCCGGGCCTGCAACACCACCTGATCCTCTTCCTCAGGCCGCATTCCGAGATCGGCCATGAGGTTCCGTAAGAAATCTCGAGCGCCACACTGGGTCTGAAACAGAAATACCGTTTTCGCCTTGCTGCCCAATTGTTCCAGCAACTGGAACAGCAGCGTGGTCTTACCCATTCCGGGGGGAGCAATCAGCGAGAGGAATCCACGCCCCGACTCAACGCCATAAACCAGGGATGCAAGCGCCTCACGATGACTGGGACTTAGGTAGAGATACCGGGGGTTGGGCGTAACGCCAAAAGGTTGTTCCCGTAACCCATAGTAATCGAGCACCATGCCCCAACCCTTTAGCGTCCGTTTTTCGGAGTTACTCCGATAGCGGCCTCCTGGCCATTCTCCGGAATCGAAGCGAACACCGGTACGCTCAGGAATTCCTGGACCTCGTCCGGCGTCCTGAAGGATGGGTCAAGGTAGTCTACAACAAAAGCCAACGCCACTGCGATGATGGCCGCCAGCACGAAAGCCAGCGCCACCAAGAGCAATGGACTAAAGCTGGGTATCACCGGAATCGTAGGCTGCTTAACAACATTGACATTGTCCACCCTGCGAGCGTCCAGCATGTCTTCAATCCGGGCTTGCTCCCGCTTCGAGAGGTAGAGCAGATAGTTACTCTGCATCGCGTTGACTTCACGCTGCAGGTCGGTCTGCTGGATCGCCTTGCCTTCATAGGCCAGGGCTTCATCATGGTATTGCCGTGCGAAGCCGCCTTCGCTCGCTTCCTTGGCCTGCAAGTTCGGCAGCATAGTCTGCGTCGTGGCCAGACTCTCCTGAACTTGGGTGTACACGGGATTCTGGTCGCTGGTATTCTCGTGGACGGGCTGAGCGTCTTGATCAGCAATGGCCTGTTGCGTCTGGGCAATCTGGGTATCAATCGACTTCACCAGCGGGTAGCTAGGGTCATACTTCACTAACAACTGGGTGCGTTGCAACTCCAGTTGCACTAAGGAAGTTTTGAGATCAGCGATGAGCTGGAAATTGTCCGACACTGTCTGGTTTGCAGGAACCCTCGGCGGCAGCGTCCCGGCTAAAGCTTTGCTGGCCTGGATCTGCGCCTCGGTACCGAGAATGGACCCACGCGTCTGGCGCTCAGAGGATAAGAACTGGCTCGCCTCATTAACGGCCAAGCCCATTTGAACCTGCGGGTCGACGGCGTCCTGCTCGCGCGCGAAGTCCAGGAGCTTTTGCTCGTCGGAGGCTAGGCGCTTTTGATAGCTGTCGGCCTGTTCGGAGAAGAAATCGAACATCTTTGCCGGCCGCCATGCTGCCACGTGCTTGGCCATATAGAAATTCAACAGCGCGCGCGTCACGCAGGCGCTCTGGTCCGCTGTGTTTGCCGTGTACGAGATCGTGAGCATGTTGGAGCTCTTGACCTCATCAATTTCGAGGTCATTGTTGAGCTTCGACATGGCCTTAGGAATTAACGTATCCCAATAGCCGGGTATCGCGCGATACACGGCCAGCTTATAGGGCGTATACCATTTGGGTTCACCGTACTCCAGACTGCAAGTCACCACGACGTGGGTCAGGATGTCATCGGAAGTCAGCAATTCGATTTCGGAGTTAATCGCCTCTTCCACCGCCGAGTTGTCACCGGGGAGCAATGGGCGTGGGCTGTCATCAGGGGTCACTGACGCAGGTGTGCGTGCCCACGGACGAATCACAATCTCAGATTGTGATTCGTATCCGATGCCGAAGACCATGACCGCCAAAATACCGCCCAGCAACGTCCACAGAAACGCCTTGCGGATTAGGTGGCGCCGCCTAAAGGTAACGGCCAAAGCGTCGCGCGTCAATGATTGGACTGTCTGATTAAGATGACGAAAGCCCGAGTTTTGCGCTTCCATTGCTGAAAACCTCCTCACGCAGCCACGGGCAGCGGCTGCGGTTACACCAACTTGCTATTAATATCCAAATGCCGAAGTCGCATTAAAATTGATGCGGAAGAGCTGGTAAGGCAACAAATAGGGAAGATAGGGTTGTACTTTCGACAGCCGATTCTTCGGTATGAATACCATGTCGCCCGGCTCGATGTGCAGGTCTTCAGCCAAATTGCCCGCACTCAGCATCTTCTTGACGTTAATCACCCGCGCTGACACCCAATCATCCGACACACGGCGGAACAGCAGTACGTGGGAGTGCTTCGAAGTGTAAGTGAAACCACCTGCGATCTCCACAGCCTGGATCAGCGTGGTGTCGCCGTGCAAATCGTATTTTCCGGGCTTGCCCACTTCACCGCCCACGATGAAGTACGGTTGCTCAAAGTTGCTGAGTGCGACGGTGACGATAGGGTCGTGCAGGATCTTCGAATAAGACTGGCGCAGAGCCTTCGTCAGCTCTGGAAGGGTCATGCCCTCCACATGCATGTCGCCCAAGGTGATAAGGCTGATATATCCGTCCGGTTGTACGGTCACGTTCTCGTCGTATTCCGGTGTAAACGGGAAGTCAAGGCCTACCACGTCGCCGATTTCAATCCGGTAGCGAGGATTCCTTCGCTCTAGCAGCGGGGTCACAGCCGGGTTATCAGACGGTGTATCTGTCGAGTCCGCACCTGCATTGACGGGAGCGGCGGTCGCTCCGGCTGCCGGCACTGTTGCTGCAGACGCACCACTTGGCGTAGAAGGGGCTGCCGGGGTTGACGGTGTGCTGTTCGCGCCGTGGGCCAACAAAGATCCGAAAGCCAGCGTAATAACGCACAGCAGCAAATTCTTGCTCATCATGGCGACGCCTCCTTCGACCCAGGCCCTGATTGGTGCGGGATTGTCACGCCCCAACTGAGGCCCTAACGAAGCGAAGACAGCAGGAGTCGTAATACTTGGTCGCAGGGTCATTGTCTCGCACGCACGTGTCTAGACTGCTCCCGCTCCCCAGACCTAGCGGACGCCTTTCGCCTTGGCTCATGCCCCTTGGTTAGTTGAAGACGCTGCCGCGAGTCCCGCTCAGGCCGCCCACACCTTACCCCAGGCTATTTGTCTGAGGCCATTGAGCATGGCACGTAAAAGGGGCGAGTGTCAAGTGGATCATGAGGCATTACATTGCTGGGGAAGAGCAGGGTAATTCAATCTTAAGGTCCCGCTTCAGCTTAGAATCCACGGTAAACAAATGCGTCCCACGACTCAGCGGCAATTCGGTATGGCACCGTTGTAAGCCCGTAACCTCCACTGCCTGCGACGCAAGGAGTTCGACCCGGCTACTCGGCAGCTTCGACCTTTTCGATCACGATGGCATGCGAGCCCCCTCTCGTGTAGACCTTGCCAGTCACGCTAACCATCTTGCCGGCGTAGCTGATCAGTTTGTCGTTCTGTCCGGCGGCTGGGGTGTCGCCCGAGATCGGCCAGTAGATGACGCCCTCGGTAGTCTGAACCACCAATGGCGAGCCCGCTTTGGCACAAGCCACGGCACAGTCCGGGCTGATCGGCTTCTTGAGGTGCTTGGTGAAGGTACAAGCTGAGTCAATAACGTAGCCCTTAACTGTGGTTGACGTGTCTGCCGCTCTCGCCATAACGACCGCTGAGAATAGTACAAGCACCACCTGAAGAGTCCCAAGTATTCGCTTTCGCATGCCTGCCTCCTGGTTGAGATGTGACGGTCGCCCACTGCCTCTTGCTGAAGCCGCAGACTTCCGACTTTCGGCCATCAGAAGAGGAACTTTAGGGCAAACTGAATCTGCCGCGGCGCCAACGCCGTCTGCACTTGGCCAAACGTAGGCGAGCTGATGTCGACGTTTGGCACGCCGAAGTTCACCCGATTCAGGATGTTGAACATTTCGGTCCGGAATTGCAGAGAGTCTGACTCTCGCACGCGGAAACTCTTAAAGAGTGCGAAGTCCCACTGTGTAACGCCCGCGGCCTGCACGATATTTCGTCCGGCGTCGCCGAAGGTACCTAGCTGGGTGACTCGCTGGAATGCCGCCGTATTGAACCATTCGCTGGCGGTCTTGGGACCGCTATTCGGATTGCCCACTAGGTTCGGCCGGTCGCCCGCAAATCCAGAGATCTCGGGCGATTGACCCTGCAGTGAAGGGTCGCTGGAGTCATAGACTGTAAAAGGCGTTCCCGTGGACGCCGAGAAAATGCCATTGAGGTCCCAGTTACCAAATGCGTGCTCGTACCAGGTATGTCCATCTTTCCAAAATGGAAGCTGCCACTCATAGCTGAACACAAAGCGATGCCGGGCATCGAACAAAGACCGGCCGTACTCGGCCCCCAAATCCCAGGGATTCTGCGCCAGATCGTTTTCGCCGGCCACGAGTTGGGGCGCGGATCCGCTCATGTTGAAGCTTGAGACGTCGTCGAGCGTCTTCGAGTAAGTGTAGGACGCTAGGAACGCCAATCCGTAGCCCAGGCGCTTTCGCAGGCTGCCCTGGAGCGCGTTGTAATTGGAGTTGGTGATCCCCGAGATGAGCCCGACGGATCCGAAAAGGCAGTTGTCGGGGTTGGCAGGAGTGCATCCCGAATACGGCCGGTAGAGGTTGACGTTCTGCTGCTCGCCCGCGATGCAGTCTGGTTGCTCCGCCGCGGGAAGGGTGGAACAGAGCGTGGCCGGATTACTCTCGATAAAGCGCGGCAGCTTGGTCCCTTTCGTACCCACGTATCCAAGTTCAGCAAGCCAACTGGAGCCGAAGGAGCGCTGTACCGTGAAGTTCCAGTCCTGGGCATAAGGCAACTGCAGATTAGGATCAAGCGTGAGCAGGGTCAACGTTTGAGCCCCGTTGAAGACAGGGGCGAAAGGGTCCGATCCGGGCGGAAGCGGGTTGGCAAAGTCAGGCGGAAAGTTCTCCTGAATGGTCTTGAACCAGGGCGGGGCGCTTTCCGGGGTTTGCAGCGGACCGCCTTCGCCGTTGTAGTAAGGGTCGTAAAAGATGCCGTAGGCGGCACGGACCACCCAGCGCCCGGTTCCCGTCGGATCCCAGGCAAACCCCACCCGGGGCGCAAAGGCCTTGTATTCTCTCTGTATCAAACCGGACCCCACGCCCGGGTCGCCCGGGTACAGCAGGCCCGCGGGGGCGCTAGGGATCACCTTAGATTGAGCGCCCGGCTCGAAGAGAGCCGTCTTATCGTGGATCTCGCTGTAAGGCTGTGGCAGTTCCCAGCGTAGCCCGACGTTCAGGGTCAGCCGGGACGTGGCCTTGTAGCTGTCCTGGATGTAGAGATGCTCATTACTGGCCCGCAGACCGCGCGGAAGGTCACCCCCGCCCTGCAGGAACACCACCGGCTGGCCGATCAGAAAGTCGGCGAAGGCGTTGCCGATGATGGGAACCGGAGCGAAAACAAAGAAGCCGTTCGAGGCAATGCCCAGCAGCGTATTGAGTTGATCGCGCTGAAACCCGCCGCCGAACTTCAAGTCGTGTTTGCCTCTCACCCAAGACACGGAATCCGTGAAGGAGTAAGTATTCTGGTAGCTGTTCTGGGGTCCGGTGATCGGATTTCCAACCGAGGCATAGCCTCCAACCTCGATGAATGGCGGACCGGCTTGGACTGCCAGAGTCGGCGAGTACCCGAACCCGAGCGATGAGAGTTCCGTATGATTGGAGGCCTGGCCAAAGAGGAACTTGTTCCGCAGATAGGAAAATCGGGCGACGTTCAACACCGTCGGCGAGAAAGAGTGCGTCTCTTCGAGCGCAGCATTCTGGGCGCGATAGTCCTCGCCCACCGGGAATCCCGGCACGTTACTGCCCGAAATCGGAAGCGGGTCGAGCTGCGAGCCGTTGGTGAACAGGTAGTGAAATGAGAGCGTGTCTCGATCTGAAAGGTAATGGTCGATGCGGATTCCGAACTGGTCTGAGTCATTTCGCAACTGCTGAGTAGTGCCGTACGAGTTGGGACCGTAACCCGGGGAATTCGGCAGCGGATAGAACGCCAAAAGATTTTGTGAGACAGAGTTGAGTTGGTCACTGGGAATTTGGTTGAACGGATAAGGTTGCCCGTTGGGAGGAACAAACACGTTCACCAATTGTGTGCCGTTGGGATCGGTACAAAATCCCTGCGGGCTGTAAGTATCGCACAAGGCTGAAAAATCGCCCTGCCGCTCCGCCGCCGTGGGTACGGTCGTCAATTGCGTCTCACCCTGCCGGTTGCGGAAACCCTCGTAGAAGCCGAAGGCGAAAGTCTTGTCACGCCGGATCGGGCCGCCCAGCGTGCCGCCAAACTGGTTCTGCTTCAGAGGATCGGTGGTCGCCGAGAAGAAATTGCGCGCATCCAGAGCGTCGTTCCGGAAAAAATCGTAGACGTCACCGTGAACTCGGTTCGAGCCTGAACGCAGGACGATGTTGGTGTTTGACCCTGAGTTGTGGCCGAACTCCGCGGAGGCGGTGTTCGTCAGAATGCGGAATTCCGCAATGGCATCAGGTGGAGGCTTCAGAACAAATCCCGCATTGACGCTGTTATAGTTTTCGGCCCCGTCGATCAGGAATTGATTAGACTCCGGCCGCTGGCCGTTCACGGCATAAGACTGCCCTCCCCGTTGGGACCCCCCGGCGATTTGCAGGCCCTGCGTAAGCGGGGCGGCGCCCGGCAGCAACAGTCCAAGCTGGGAAAAGTTTCGCCCGTTCAGCGGCAGATCAACGATGTCCTTCTGCTGGATCGTTTCCCCCAGGTCGTTGGTGGTCTGCACCAAGGTGGCGTCGGCCTTCACCTCCACCGTTTGCTGCGCAGCACCCACCGCCAGGCGCACCGGAACCGCGGCCGCCTGGTTCACGCTGAGACTGATGCCGTCCTGAACGTACTTCTTGAACCCGGGTGCTGAAGCTTCCAGGCGGTAGTGCCCAATGGGCAAGAGCACCAGCAGGAAATTGCCCTCAGCGTCGGACCGGACCTGGCGTTCAAGCCCGGTCTCTGTTTGGATGGCAGAAACCTGGGCCTGCCGGACCGCCAAACCGCTCGGGTCAGTGACCGTTCCTCGAATGCTCGCGGTCTCTTGCTGGGCCGGCAATGCCCCAGCCGTCCAAAGCACCAGCGCCAAGCCGACCGCGAAACGTATACACGCTGCAACGAGCTTGCACATGAGCACTCCCCTTGCGACACACCGGCATCGGTTCGGAGGCAGAAACACTCCGGCTTCAAACGTGTGTCAATTGTTGTCTGCAAAGCTACCAGGATCTCGCGCTGCGGGACGACGTGTCTTCCCTCAGCGTGGGCGAGCCGGAATCACTAGACACGGTCCCGGCAGCAGAGCGGCGCTCGCCGCCGGGACCCGGCACTGGGACACAACACTCGACGAGCGGCGAGCATAAACGCACGGCTACGCCGGATCAATAATGGGCTGGCACTAACCGCAGCTCATAATTCAGCTAAACATCCGCTTGTGAAATGTAAGTCAGCCCTTGAGGGACGGGAATGTCTGCCCGGCTATCACCATCGTCTGCTAGAATCGTGCAGTTCGTGAGGGCGATCAATCGCTTTCGTGAGGTGACCGCATGAGATTCCTGGATAGCCTGCGCCCGCTGGCGCTGCTGTTGTTGCGTTGCGGATTGGCGCTCGTCTTCATTTATCACGGGTACCCGAAGCTGTTCGGGGACACGGCGACGTTCGTCACCGCATTCGCAGGCCTTGGGATACCGTGGTACTTCGTCTACATTGTGGGCACCGTGGAGACGTTCGGCGGCCTCATGTTGGCCCTCGGGGTGGGCACGCGCCTGGCGGCGCCGTTGCTGCTCATTGACATGTGCGCGGCGATGTGGAAATACAACTTCAACGAAGGCATCTACGCAGTGCGAGAGTATGAGCTGCCGCTGGTGCTGGGATTGGCCGCCCTGCTGCTCGCCACCATGGGCGCAGGTTCACTCTCGCTCGACTCCCTGATTTCCAGAAGAAAGCGGCCCCAAGAGCCGTGACGAGCGAGCCTAGTCACGAGGCTAGCAATGACTCTGGGTTCTCTCCATCAACGCAGATAGAGCAAACGCGGTTGAAGGCCCGGAATGCGGTGAGTTCAACCTCGGGCGAGAGATAGGTTTCCCTCACCGGCTCTTCCCGCAACAGGCCAGTGCTGAGATATTTCTTGTTGCTGTCCGGGAACACGGTGACGACGACGCTGGCGTCGCCGAGATCGTTCTGCACTTTGAGCGCGCCCAGGAAGTTGGCGCCTGAAGAGATGCCCACGCCGAGTCCCAGCTCGCGCGCCAGCCTCTGCGCCATCAGAATGGCGTCACCGTCGTGCACGCTGACGACGGAGTCCAGCTCACTGAGTTCGACGATGGGTGGGATGAATTCGTCTGAGATCCCCTGGATGCGGTGCCGTCCCACCTTATGCCCAGCCGAAAGCGTGGGCGACTCCGCAGGTTCCAGAGGATGAATGCGCACTGAAGGCGAGCGTGAACGCAGGTAGCGGCCCACACCCATCACGGTTCCGCCGGTGCCGACGCCCGCCACGAAGGCATCGGGGAGCAGATCGTTCGATTGCAATTGCCACCAGATCTCCGGTCCTGTCGTCTTCTGGTGGGCCTCTACATTCGCTTCGTTTGAGAATTGGTGCGGCAGAAAGACGTCGGTTCGCCCGGCCGCCATTTCTTCCGCCTTTTGGATGCTGCCCAGGAACCCGCCTTCGTCACGCCCGACCGGCACGATCATGGCACCCAGGCTGTGGATCAGGTCCACGCGCTCGCGGCTCATCCAATCGGGCATGAAGATGGTCACCGGATGGCCGAGCGCCCGGCCCAGCGCCGCAAAGCTGATGCCCGTGTTTCCGCTGGTCGCCTCCACAAGGGTGTCGCCCCGGGCAATCCTCCTTTCCGCATAGGCTTGCTGCAGAATGTAGAGGGCCATGCGATCCTTGATGCTTCCGGTCAGGTTGTATTGCTCCGACTTGGCGTAGATCACCCGCGACCGGCCCCGATATGTGAACTCGATAGCCACGAGCGGCGTGTCGCCCACGAGCCGCGCCAGCGCCTTAAGCCTAAGTGACGTAGCGGGTTCGACGGTTGACGCCGTAGCCATAAATCCACTTCCGGGGACGGCCTCCGAGTGATGATGAGCGTCCCTGGTTGTCGTCTTTTGTCACTCTGCTCCTCGAAGCCCCGATGGGCTGTGACGCGAGTCACACCTGTGACCGCCCCGCACCGCGGGCCCACTGCTAAGTGCCCGGCCGGCGGGCAGTTCGCTGAGCGTAACTTAACCAGCCTCACTCGCGTCCAAACAAGTGAAGGCCGCTGGACCATGAGCCTAGCCTCAGCGGCGGCAAAAAGCGGCCGGGATTGGCCTTCCGGGAGAACGGCAAGGCGGGAAGTGTTGGCAGTGGTGTAGGCTATTACTGCCCGCCCTCGGTGATTCTCCTGCTGAATAAGGAGAGCAAGATGCGAACACTGAAATTCATTCTGTTGGGTTGTGCGGTTCTTTTTGCTGCAAATGTCGGGTTCGCCCGGGGTGGCGACGCGACCTACCCCGCGACCCTGGCGCAAATTCATAGCAAGCTGAGCCATCTTGGTGTTGATAACGCGAAACACGGCAACGTACAAGCTGAATTCCAGAACGGGGTCGTCGTGCTCACCGGAACCGTGGAGAGCGTAGGCGTTAAGAACGACGTTGAGAAACAAATCGCAAAAGCGGCCGGCGTAAGTTCGGTGGTGGATAAACTCACCATCGACACCGATGACGCCACGCCGCGCTTGATCGCCGAGCAAGCCCGGCACGATATTGTCACTTATCCGTTTTATACAATCTTCGACAACATCGAGCTCAAAGTGGAGGGCAACAATCTGACGGTCGGCGGACAGGTGACCGAGCCCTTCAAGAAGAGCGATATCGGCAATATTCTTTCGCACCTCCGGGGCGTGACGGGCTTCCAGAACGATCTGGAGGTGCTGCCCACGTCGCGGATGGATGACCAGATCCGGCGGGCGGTGGCGCGGGCCATCTACCGCGACCCGTTTTTTCTGAATTATGGCAACCAGGCGCTGCCTCCGATTCACATCATCGTCAAGAACGGCAACGTGACCCTCACGGGCGTGGTGGATACGGCCATGGCGCGCACTAAAGCTGAAATGGATGCCCGCACGGCGGCGACCTACTTTGGATTCACCAACAACCTGCGTCTCGACCAACCGGCACAGTCGTAGTTTGGATAACCGGCGCTGTCGGGGTTTGGACAATCGCGCTCTCATCATCACCGTCGCGGCGGGCAGCGACCTGCCGCCGCGACCTCTCCCTTCAACATGCAAGGGGTTCACGCAAAGGCGCAAAGCTGCAAGCTGCAAAGCTGGCTAAGCATGCGAAGAGCTTCTCCTTTGCGTCTTTGCGCGTTTGCGTGAAACGCTCTCGCATTACTTCAAGCCTACCCTGCCGCCAGCGCGTGAGGCTGGGGACCGTCGCCCGCCGGCGGGCCGCCCTGCCCTTGCTGCTCGTCCTGTCGCTCGTTGGCCGCCCGGGTGGCACGATACTCCTTCAGCAGCCTCCACTTCTCTGCGAACACCCGCTCCAGGCGCTCGTGATAGATGGCCACGGTGGCCGGATTGTGATCCGTGCGTAGCATTTCGGCGTCCAGGCTCGGAACTTTGAGTTCCGCGCGGGCCTGCAGGTGAGACGCCTCCCGGCTTTCGAACCAGGTGATCTCATCAGCGATGGCCTCCAGAAACTCGGCGTGATTGGCCGCGATTCGGTCTGCGTCCCCGCAGTCACGCTCCTGGTAACCGCGATCGTAGACGTCCATCAGGCTTTTGGCGCGCTCGCTCGGGTTGTAACCGTACAGTTTCTGCAGATAGCCCATGACTTCGTCCCGAAAGCCCGCGTAGCGCACCAGGTCGGCGAGAACCCTCAGCATCTCGAGAATCCGGCGGAATTTCACGGGCGAGTCGCTGAGTCCGACGTAGCCCAACTTCGGGACGATGGAGGGTACCAGGTCATGGAACTTACCCGCCTCGAACAGGGCCTCCACCTCTTCGTCTCGCATCTTGCGATCGCGGCGGCGCGCACCCTGGGCGCCCGCTTCGGCCCGCACCATGCGCCGGATGCGCCAGTGAACGTCCGCCATATCGTCCACGATGATCTGCTCGAACTCGTCGCGAGGAGCGAGCGACCGGTAGAGCGCCTCCCGCACCCGGTTGAATTCCTCCGGGTTCTCTTCGAGGGCCGCCAGCAAGGGACGAATGGTCTCCGCCCGCCCCCAGTGCTGGAGGGCGTTCCCGCGGGAGACGAGCAAGCCCTGCTCGGTGACCGGTCCGGTGGATTTGAGTGAATTGGCCCGGTTGGCCTCAAGCGTCGCCGGGCTAGTGCCTTTGTGCATAATGGCCATAATTTCTATTTTCGTTTGCAGCTAAACCATTTCCTATCAACAACCTCTTGGCTTTACAAAAATAACTCCTTTGTTTTCAAGTACCTCTTGGCTTTGACGGGTGTGGAAAAAACATTTCCCTTTGTTTTCAACAACCTCTTGGCTTCGTTCGTTACGCGGGATTTCGACATTTACCCTAGAAATCCTAGATTTTTCTAATCTTTCGATCGAATTTTGGATCTGAAAATCCGCCCTGACTTACAGCGGCTCTGCCGCTGTGTCCGCCCTGCAGCTTCTTTGAATCCGGAGTCTGAAATCTGTCCTTGGTCGCGGCTCTGGCGCGGTGAGCTAGGTTCTGCCTGGCTTCGCCGGCGGGAAAGTCGGTCTTGCCCGTCACTGGACACACGTCACTCGTCACTCGCAGCCGCAGGCACGAAGACTGGTGTGCGCTCTGGTGTGGATTCTGCCTTGCTTCTCGGAATGAAAAGGGTCTTATTGAGAGTTACATAATATAGTTCCATTTGCTCAACTTTTGTTGTATGCTCCGAGCATGGGAAACGCAGCAGGAGTTAAACGCGATTTCAAGGCTTTGGAGAGACGGCGCTTGCGGGCCGCCCGTTTGTTGTCGAAAGGATGGAGCCCGACCCAGGTGGCCCAGGAACTGGGGGTCACTCGGCAGTCGGTGAACCGTTGGAGGCGAGAAGAAGCGCGACCCGGCGGCACGGGCTTGAAGGGAGCAGGGCGGGCGGGCCGTAAGCCGCGGTTGGGAGCGAGCGACCTGCGCCAGATCGAGGCCGGGCTGAAGCGAGGGCCCGAGGCCTGGGGATACGCGAACGGTTTGTGGACCCTGCGCCGGGTGGTGAAACTGATTGAGCAGGTGGGTGGGGTGCGATACACCACCGTCCATGCTTGGCGGATTCTGCGGCAGTTGAAGTGGAGTTGCCAGCGGCCGGTGGGGCGGGCCTTGGAGCGCGACGAGGCGGCCATCCGGCGCTGGAAGAAAGAACGCTGGCCCGAGCTTAAAAAAAAGCCCGAAAGCGGCGCCAAACCATTATCTTTGTCGACGAAAGCGGATTGAGCGAGAGGCCCCATCGTTGTCGGACGTGGTCGCCCCGAGGGCAGACACCGGTGTTGCAGTATCACTTCAATTGGAATCTGCTTTCGGCGGCGGCCGGAGTGACCTGGTGGAACTTCTACTTTCGTCTCTTCCCGGGCACCATCGGAGGCCCTCAGGTGGTGGAGTTCCTGCAGCACCTGCTGCGCCAGAGGCGGGGCAAGTTGCTGGTGATCTGGGACGGGTTGCCCGCGCATCGCAGCCGGGTCGTCAAGGACTTCCTGAGGGAACAAAGGAAACGACTGGAAGTCGAGTTCCTGCCGGCTTACGCCCCAGAGTTGAATCCGGTCGAATACTTGTGGGGATATTGGAAAGACCATGAGCTGCCCAACTTCTGTCCCAAGAACTTTGGCGAACTGAGCCATTATGCGCGTCGCGCTTTGCGCCGGATGCGACGTCGCCCGACTCTCGTGGCTGCCTTCTGGAAACAAGCCGAA
>DATJYK010000190.1:0-1740 GCA_035578005.1 Terriglobia bacterium | reverse complement strand
CTCTCGTGCCAGCATGGTGGGGCTCATGTACGCACGGCAAGGACGCACCGAAGAAGCGTTAGCCGATGTGGCAAAATTCCCGCGCGAAGAGAAGCACATCTGCATATGGATTTGGCACTATCAGACTTACATCTATGGTCTCGCAGGCCGGCAAAAGGATGCAGAGGAGGCCCTGGACAAATTACTGGATTATGGGCGCCATGAGCCGCTCGACCCTATGATATTCGTGGTGCCTTACATCGGAGTTGGGGACAAGGATCAGGCTCTCAGCTACCTTGAGAAATCAATCGCGACACACTCACCCGGCTTAGTGGCGCTGAAGGTAGATCCTGTCTATGACCCACTTCGTGGGGATCCACGCTTCCAGAATCTTCTGAGGCGCGTCGGCCTCTCTCAATAGACGGTACATCAAGGCTCCTAGGTCTGAAAATCGTTCTACCGCGCGGACTTCGGACGGTTCAACAGGGTCGAATTCAGCGACCGAGATGGGATAGATGTTGATAAATCCGGTGGTCTCAAGGGGTCGATGCAACACTGGCTTGCAGTCTATCCGCCGGAGTTTCAAATCCCAATGTTTTTCGTGGCCGTTGATTGAGACGCAGGGCGATCTCGTCCAGGCCCGACTGCGAGTAGCAGGACAGATCCGCCTTCTTCGGGAGGTATTGCCGCAGCAGCCCGTTCGTGTTTTCGTTCGAACCGCGCTGCCATGGGCTTTGGGGATCGCAAAAGTAAACCTGTACGTCCGTAGCCATCGTGAAGCTTTTGTGCTGAGCCATCTCCAACCCGCGGTCCCAGGTCAGCGAGCGCCGCAACGTCGCGGGCAGAGTGCGCACGTGCCGGCTCAGGGCGGCCACCACCGTAGCCGTGTCCTTGCCGGGCACCTTCACCAGCATGCAGAACCGTGAATGACGCTCCACCAGCGTGGCCACATGACTGTTGCGCGCCCCGCGCAACAGATCGCCTTCCCAATGACCGGGAATGGCGCGATCTTCGACTTCCGCAGGTCGCTCGCGGATAGAAATGGCATCGACGATCTTGCCTTGGGAGTGTCCGTGAACGCTGGAATGCCGCGAGCGGCGGATCCGCCGCTTGGAGCGAAGGTGCTGAATCAGCTCCTTTTTCAGCGCTCCTCGCGCTTGCAGGAATAGGCTGCGATAAATGGTTTCGTGCGACACGCGCAGGTCCTCATCCTCGGGAAACTGCCACTTCAGCCATCCGGAAATTTGCTCGGGCGACCAGTCCTGCATCAGTTTACTCGCAACGATCTCCCGGAGCGTGGTGTGAGTGGCCAGCAGGCACGGCTTGGGCCGCAGGGCCGATTCCCAGGCCTGCTGATCCGCTTCATTGGCGCGGTACTGCGCGCGCCTGCCATGGCGGGCCACTTCCCGGCTGATCGTCGAGGCACAGCGGTGCAGGCCTCGGGCGATTCCGCGAATCGACGAGCCACAAGCGATTCCGCGGGAGATGTCTTCTCGTTCTGCTAGGGTGAGTGAACTCGGTGAACGGCGGCGGATGGGCGGCGCAATCCCACCATGGCGCTTCAACAGAAGGTGAATAACCACATTGTTCTTGCCCAGCGCTCGACCAATCGCATGTAACGACTCTCCCGCTTTCCAACGACGCCATACCTCAACTCTTTGCATCGCAGAAAGCCGTATACGTTTCCTTGGGATCATAAACACCACCTTTTAGAAAAAAGATTTATACCAGGTGGTGTTGCATCGACCGGTTGAGCCCGCA
>DATJYK010000189.1:0-1707 GCA_035578005.1 Terriglobia bacterium | reverse complement strand
GGGCTGGTGCTGGACGCCAACATCCTGATGCGGGCTGTGCTGGGCCGCCGAGTTCGTGAGCTGCTGGAGCGGTACAAGACTCGGCAACCTTTTACAGTCCCGACGTCTGCGGACCTCTACCGTTGAGGTCCGCGCTATCTTCCTATAACCCTCAATAATGCGCGAACGTAAGACATGTCGTTGCGAAAGCCCTGAAAACACCCTGTATCGTTGAAAGGGGCATTTGCAAATTCAAGAAAATGGAGGCAGTCGCAATTTGTCGATTTTCTTGAGCGCCGCCTTGAACTCGGCCTCGTAGTGATAGCCTTGAGGGAGCACCAGCACGTTTTGACTGCCCCTTTTTACCAGCTTGGCGGGCAAGACCAGGAAATCGGTGCGCAGGGTGTCGAGGGTTGCGTAGAGATAGCTTCGGGGCAAGCAGAGCCGTTTGAACCAATGCACCAGGTTGTAAGCGAATAGCAGCAACTGAAAGAAGGCTACATTGGCGACCCAATCCTCGGTGGGGATTTTGCCCAAGGGATAATCGTAGAGCAGTTCGCGGACATCCTTTTCGATGGTGGCATGTTGAGCATAGAACCTCCACACTCGCCAGGGGCGGGTTCGGAGATTGGTGACCAGAACGTGGTAGGCATACTTCCGGTCCTTGAACAGCGTCAATTGCCGGGCTTCGACCGGGTCTTCGGGGATCGGACGTCGCACCACCACAAAGCGGTGGGGGCGATTCCAGTGGAGGGGTTGATAACGGAACTCCCCCACCTCCCACCCCGAGCCCAGCTTCCGAAATCGACCATGGCGGGCGCGCGTTCGGATGGTCGAGTACTCCTTGGCGACCACGGTATAACCACATCCGCGGGTGTCGAGGAGTTCCACGAGTCGCTTGCCGAAGCATCCGGAGTCGCCCCGGACGCGAACCCGGGACCAGGCGAGGGAGGAAGGGACTTTGTCCAAACAGCGCTGGACGAAGGGCACCAAGCCGGTGCCCGTTACGGTATTCCCCGGCCGCAACGAGCCGTGCCAGAACTCTTGCAGATGAGCCTCGAAGCAAATGAGCGGGTGGTAGGAACGCCGGCCCCGTTTCTTGGGATTGTACCCAACCCGCGCAAACTGCTGTTTGCCGTAAACGGTCAGCACGACCGAATCGAGATCGAAGGTGAGGGTGGTTCGCCGTCGGGGCCGAGGGAACAATTGAGCCCGAAGCCGGTCGTGCAAGGCGACCAGTTGGCGGACAGCCTGGGGCGTGAGGCGCTTGAGAAATCGACGCAGGGTCGTCTGATCGGGAAAGCAGGAGAGACCGAGCAAGGAGAGAAAGGTGCCGTTGTACTGCAAAATCTCGGTCTTGTTGATGCGTCGCAATCCCGCCATGATGGCGTACAACAAGGCCAGAATCAGATCGGAGGGGAGATAGTCGGCCTGGCGCTGGGGCACTTTGAGGTGGTTCTGGATCAGCCAACGCAGTCGAAGCTTGTTGCAAAAACGCTGCAACAGCACCATGCCCCCAAAGTGGGTGAGATGCGGTTCGGCAAACGCCAGACGCAGTGTTCTCAAGCCTCTGGGCATGGTGCAGGACGAAGCCGACCGTGCTACGCGGCCTCTTCACAAACCGTACTAAAAGGACGCTTTGTGAAACAACCCCATCATAGCGCCGTATGCTTGAAAATCGTGAACATCGCATAAGTTTCGCCATCAATTTGGCGCATTATTGAGGAT
>DATJYK010000188.1:0-1973 GCA_035578005.1 Terriglobia bacterium | reverse complement strand
CTTGCTCCTCGAGGTCTTCCAGGAGCCGATTACGCTCGTCAGCACTTTGGGAGCGCATCAATCGCAACTGCAAGAGTGAGATGCTGTTCTCGATGCCGACGGCGCCTGAAGGTTCGTGTGAGGTGATTGCTCGATGTGATCTCAGGATGTCAGCAGCTGTCCGTCCGCGGGCGCGTTCAAGTATTTCGAACGCTAGTCGCACATCGTGATTTTCCACGGCGAGTCGGAAGTGCCCCAGATAAGTCGCGCTCATCGCTGCCAGGAGGGAGCTCTTGGAATACGAACCCGGCATGTCGACCAGCAGGCCGTCAATTACGTCTTCCGCCTGCGCGTAAAGAGAATCAGCCGCCCGAAGCTGACCCTGCTGCGCCTTCAGATCGGCCAAGCTCGTCAAATTGCGGGGAATGTAGTATCGGTCGCCGACGCGTTGGCTCGCTTCCAATCCCATCGAAAGGCGCGCCTCCGCAGTCCTGAAATCTCCTTGCTGCTGGTAAATCGGGGCGAGTTCAAACATTGTGTCAGCGACCATCCGGTAGAACTTCAAACTGTTCGCCAGCGCGCCGGCAGCCTCCAGGGACTCTACGGCTTTTGCCTGATCGTTTTCACGGCGAAACAACTTGCCAAGGAGAATCAGGCAATCTGCCTCATGTCCCCGCTTATCTTCTCGTTTCGCCTCCGCGAGCGCCTTCTCGAGAATGGTCCTTGCTTCCCCCGGCCGGTTCAGGGCAAGCAAGGCGTCGCCTTTGCCTTCGTAAGCCATGAACGGAAAGCCCGCGTCTGTGGTTTCCGAGGCCAGCCTTATGGCCCGGTCGAAGAACTGTAGGGCCTCCTCTTGGCGACGGATTTCGTTGAGCCCGTTGCCGATCAGCTCCAAATACCGAATCTGCCCTCCGATGTCTCCACTGGACATCGCGGAGAGGAGCGCTGCCCCGACCATCCGTCCTGCTTTCCAGCTGTCCCCTTCAAGAAATGAGATGAGCCCCAATTCGCCTTCGGCCCGAGCCTCCCACTGCTTCTTTCCGAGACGCTTGGCCAGGCCCCGGGCTTCTCCCCACGCGCGCTTGGCCGACGAAGGGTCAATCTCAATGTCTGTCATGCCCTTCGAGACGAGACACCAAAGCTTCAGCTCTGGGTCGTTCTGCACCTGCGGAGTTCTCAACTGCGCGGCAAGGTAGTTCGAGATATCGACAAATGAGCCCGTTTCGGCTTGACTTCGGATCCGGCCGATCTCTGCGTACAGCTCGTTGCGCCTATCTCCGGACTCACGAAAAAGCGTCTCGGCTCGTGCGTACAAGGGCCCGGCTCCATACCAATTAAACAGCCAGGAAAGACGGTTGGCTTCGGCAAGCAGGGCGCGCGGGTCTTCAGGCCTAATAGTGCGGGGCGCATCGGCCGTGAGGGCGTTGCGTCGTGCCTCTCGATGCAGATAGAGGGAGAGAATACTGACTATCGTGAGCGGACCGATAAGGGCCAACAGGCGCAGGTGCTTCGTCGCGCGTGCTTGCATGGCAGTCCCGCGTAACCCCTGAAAATAGGTTGCACCAGAATTTCAGGCCGCCGAACCAGCTTCACAGACCCGTGCCCCCCCTCAGCTCACCTTAACACACACTCCGAGACAAAGTTGCGCGCTGGCAATCATGTCGCCGAACAAACCGACAACCTTGGTACCGCGATGCGCTTCCGATCCCCTTCGAGGCGGAGATGTGGGCCACGCAGTTCCTCTCGGCTTCTCTCATCCTCCGGCGGCCCTCTGCACACATGAGTCGCCTGCGGTGCACTGCGGTAAGAGTGGCTCCTCTCATTGCGCCGTCAGACTCACGCGCACAGTCTTCGCCGGCGGCCGATTCGGAACAGTCTAGGTTTTGAGTAGCGTCACATCGAGGGCCTGCCGGCCGGAGTTAGCTTCCTCAAGTGACAGCGCATCGCGCAGCGCAGTCGCCGTTCAGCTTGAACATCGCGTTCAGCGGCGTGAA
>DATJYK010000187.1:0-74849 GCA_035578005.1 Terriglobia bacterium | reverse complement strand
GTGTGCCCCTGTCAACGCCTCGCCCGCATCCTTACGGCTGCTGGCGCATGACTCGGGGTCAGGGTGGATCGCTACTCCTTTCCTGTGAGGCTCTTTCATCCTCAACTCCAGGTCGGTTTATCCCGGCGCTTTCTTTAGGTTCGTTTCCGAACGCCAATTTGGCCCCTTTTTGACTCTTATCCATCTTTGAATCTATCGGTTAAGTGTTTTGGGTTCGTTTTTTGGACTCGTTTGGCAAATAGGCCACTTAATCTCAATTAACATACTCTGCAACAATATGATACAAGTTTGGGTTCGTTAGCGAACGTGGTTCGGTCCCCCCCTGGGGGTGCTTTGTGAGGAACCTAGCGTACTCCGTCGGACCTCTCGCACCCCGGGGCATTGAAGGGTGGTTGCGGGTTCGGACCTCAAAAATTTGTTCAGATCCAGCTCCCGATCAGGCGCCTAAGGAGGCTTCGCCTCAGACCGACGAGGCCCTCCCGGACTTAGAATGGCAAATTACACATTAAACATGCCTTATGGCTGTATTCAAAAATTTGACTCAAGAAATTAAATTCCAAATCGCAAGCCTGCTAGCTAGAAAATAAACTTTACCCCAAACTGCATGCGGCGGCTGGCGGTGTTCATCATGGCCTGGCTCAGGAAGCCTCCTCGGCCAAAAGAGTCTGGCCGAGCGTCGATCGCGTTTTCTGGAATGACCCCGGTGATCCGGGCTGCAGTCTGTGTCGGCGAGAAAGCAAACGCCGGCGCCGATTGGGCCGCGCTGGCGAACACGTTGCCGAGCGCGAAACCGGGGTTGGGCGTGTTCAAGAAGTCGTACACTTCCCATCGCAACTGGAGCGTCTTGGTTTCGTCGAATTTGAAATTCCGATAGAGCGCGACGTCGAAATTAACAATACCCGGACCTGTCAGGATGTTGCGGCCTGCAAGGTTGAAGCCGCTGTGGCCGGCGTCTCCGAGAACCTGCACAAAGTGGGCCAGGTCCGGCGGGATTGGTTCACCCCTCAGATCCACATAGCCGGTAGGGGAGCTCACGCCCTGGCAGGACGCCAGCAGGGCCACATAGTTGAGGGGCGCCTTGGGATTCCCGATAGCGGGCCGGTCGTTCGTCAGGTTACCGTCACCATTGGCGTCCGCGCAGGGGTCCGAGTTTAACACGGGCGTGCCGTTGAGCGGTGTGAAAGGCTGGCCTGACTGGATCTGTGCAATGCCGCTTAATTCCCATCCCGCGAGCAGGGAATGCGCTAGACCCTGCCCGGGCGAATAGACATCCCAAACATAACTGATGGCCAGACGGTTCCTTCGGTCAAAAGAGGAATTACCCTTCTCCGGCACGAGGTCCGACGAGTCCTCAGGCAGTGGTGTGATCGCCTCGACGGGTTGCGAGGTTCGCGGGTCTGTTGTGGCGGCGAAAACATCGCCATTAAAGAACTGGATTCCTGGTCCGAAGATCTCACTAGCGTTATCGATCATGTGGCTCCAGGTGTAAGCGACGGTGAACTTGAGCGGTCCGCTGTGTTTCGACAGACTCGCCTGCAAGGCGTAATAAGTCGAAGAGCCACCGTTGGTGACCGCCAGGATGTCTCCGTGACTGTTGTCAGCACGATTGGCCAGGCAAGTGTCGCCTGCCGGCAGGCTGAACGGGATGTAGGCGCAGTTTGCCAGGTTCTGAGTCCGTAGATACCCTCCAAAGGGATTGAGATCCAGCCGCTGGTAGAGCTTGGTTCCCTTGCTTCCCACACCGTCGATCTCAAGGAGCGTCCGGTGCGCAAGTTCGTGTTGGACGCCCAAGGTAAAGTTCTGCACATAGGGGTTGACCAGATGAGGATCAACGGTGTCCTGGGTCGAACACTGGGTGATCGGGATCGGCCCTGCCACTTCCTGCTGTTGATAACTGCTGCAGCCGCTGACGTTCACTCCTTGCAGGGAGCTCAGCGAAAGCGGGGAATTAGGAAAAGTTCCGGTCGTCGGTGCCAGAATCGGCAGGTTGGGAAATTCTCCGGGCGGCTGAGCGGGCGTTTCCCCGAGATAGGCTGCTCCTTTCTCAGTGATGGTGTAGATGAACGGAGAGACCGGACCGCTTTGCCAGATCAGCAAGGGGATATTGAGGACCATCGGGCTGTAGGAAATCGCGTATCCGCCCCGAACGACGGTGTTGTGACCTCGCCGCGGCGACCAGGCAAACCCGAAGCGCGGCGCAAAATTATTGTGGTCGGGGCTCACCAAAGGGGCCGCCGGGTTAATCTGATGGAGCCCGTTGATGGGTTGGCCGTAGACCTCATAACGCAGACCCAGATTCAGTGTCAGGTTGGGCTTGAGCCTTATGTCGTCCTGAAAGAAGCTGAAGAGATCCAACTCCCGCAGAGGCATCTCGGGCGGCCCTTGCCGGAGAGTGCCGCCGCTCGCGATAACGTCCGGAAAGCGCTGAAAAACCGCCAGGGCATTGGTTTCGTTGGTGGGCTCAGAAATGAACTGGCCTAAGCCGCCGGGCGCGCCGGCCTCCGGATTGTTGGTGGCCGAACTGCCAAAGAAATAGTGGCCGAGATCCGAGGGTACACCGCTGACGTTGGTCTGAGTGTAGACGGCGTCCCCGCCGAACTTGAAGCTGTGGCGACCCACTACGCGCGAGTAATTCTCTTGAGCCTGGAAGATGTTACTGTTCGAGCGCCCCGGACTCGTGTCCTGGCCGATCGTGAACTGGTTCCCGGCGGCCAGGAAATCGCCCTGATAACTCAGGGGGGGCTGGGTGATGAATCCGCCAAAGTCGTCACCGATCGTCGCGGCCGGGAGCGAGGGACCGGCGGGCGCGTTAGTGGGCCCCACGCTCTGGGCCACCCGGCTGAAGGCAAATCGAACCTCGTTGATGGCGCTGACCGTATAGTAGCGATGGTCCAGCAGGAAGCTCTGGGTTCGCTGCGAAACAAAATTACGTTCCTCCGGAAGGACGCCGAGGTCGTCAAAGGCTGCTACGCCCGGCGGCGCAAAAGCACCTTGGGGCGCGCTCAGGTTGTCGAACAGGTATCTTCCGTAAACCGATTGCGATTCGCTGATCTTGTAGTCCAGGCGGCCCGAGGCCTGATTGTCGCTCACGTGGAACAGGTTGGCCTTCGGGAGCAGATAGGTGCCGTAGTCCACGGACGCCGGCAAGCCCGTCACATCCAGCGGGACCGCTACGGGGCCGGTGCAAGGGTTCGTAAGGTTTAGGGTGCAGGGAGACCCGGCTGGAGCATTCGTCACCGAAGGAAAACTGAGCAGTGTCTTGAGCGCCGCCGTCGGCTGGCTTATCTGCCGCAGCGTCTGCACCCCGCCGGCTGACGGCAGAGTACTCACCACCGGGTAGACGCTCGAGAGATTATTTGTGGCCCGGTCGGCTTGGTAGGAGACGAAGAACCAAGCCTGATTCTTCCGAAGTGGCCCGCCTAGCGTCCCTCCGCCGAAGTTCTCGTAGAAAGGAGCCGGCCCCGACAATCCCGCGACCTGCTCCACTCGACTCGAGGCGTTGAACAGGTCGTTTTGGCCAAACCAGAATGCTGTACCGTGGAAGGCATTCGAGCCGCTCCGGGTAATCACGTTTACAGTGGCTCCCGTGCCCCGGCCGAACTCAGCCTTGGGAACTGCCGTCAGGATCGAATACTCGGAAAATACGTCAGTGTTGGTGAACTGCGTGGCCGCACCGCCGAAGAGCGGTTCGTTGTTGTCCACGCTGTCGATGATGAAATTATTGTCGCGCCCTCGCGCACCATTCACGGCAAATGGCACCAGCGTGCTGGCAAAGCTGAAAGTGCGAACGCTGAATACCCCCGGGGCCAGCAGCGCCAGGCTGTTGGCGTCACGGGTCAAGAGCGGCAGGCTGGCGATTTGATGTTGCCCGAAGACGTCGGTCAAGGTGGCGCTGTCGATATCCGTGACGGGGGCCACCGAAGCGACAGTGATCATCTGATTGGGCGGGGGCTTGGAGAGGACGAAATTCTCGCGGGTAACCTGATTTACGCTCACCACCACTCCCCGATGCGTGGCGCTGCGGTAGAAAGGCTGGTCGACCTTCACCTGATAGGTTCCGGGCGCCATCTCCCCGATGAAGTAGTTGCCGTCGTTGTCCGTGCTGGTGGTCCTTGCGAGTCCCGTCTCCGTATTGGTCGCCTTGATAGCAGAGCGGGGCAGCGAATCGCCCCCTGCGTTTGTCACCAACCCCCCGATCGACCCGCTGATCGACTGCGCGCTGAGTTTCTGGCCCGTCGACGCGAAAGCTGCGAGAAGAATCGCTACAGAGAATCCCCCAAGAACCCCGCGCACAGATCCTCCCTCATCTTTCGCGAAGCAACGACCGTAGAATCACCGTTCTGCCGGGCACATTCCCCCCGGCAAGGTCCCAAGTAAAGGCGGAACGCGACGGCGATTACGTTATGGTGCCATTGCAGTTAAGCTAAAGGCGCCGCATAGCCCGGCTGGCTGCAATCGGAGCGGAATCATGCATCGGCAACAGGTTCCGAGGGCGCTCTGGTGAAAGAATTAGCTAACAGATACGAAGTACAATGTCAAGAAGTTGTGCGAGAACTACGCAGCGAATGGGCGCGCGGCATGGGTGGTACCACTTGGATTGTCCAGTAGGATGAGATTCCCGCGTGGCATTAGTAGTCGACGGTGATCGGGACCGACGCCCCGACCTTTTTGTCGGCACCCTTCTTCTTTCCCTGATTCAGCAAAATAGGATCCTTGAACCTCCATGCAGAGGCCGACCCCGCAACCAGGTTGGCAAAATCGGTGTTCTGCTGCGGGGCGCACGACTTCACTTGCCCGTCGTCGGCCACCGTGCAGAGGAGCTCGACGCGGTCCCCCCTCTTAGCCCGAGCGTTGACTCCGTCGGGAAGAGTCGGGTTCGCCGCGAAGTGAACACCTCCCAGCACGAACTGGGCGGGGACAACGGTGTCACGCCGTATGGGATCGGTCCAGACATCCTCGGATGGCACCACCAGAGTGATCTGGGGCTTAAGGGCAGGTGTTGTCTGAGCTGTTGCGGACGGCGCGGCATTGCCGGACGGAGGTGGTGTGGCGCTGGACTTTCTGAGATCGGAGATCTGGTTGAGGTAAGCTTGCGCCTGCTGCTTCCATTCCGTGTCACGGCTCGCGAGATCCTGAAAGTCACTTTCCGCCTTACCATACTGCGGATCAGCGCTGCCTTGCTGCTTCTTGAACTCCTGAACCGCGTTATTGAACTCCTGCTGGTTCTGGATGAGAGCCTTGAGCGCGTCGATGAGGGCAGGAATCACCTGCTTGCCTGGCGCCCTCAGCAGTTTCTCCGCCGCGATGGCGCGAGTGCGCGGGTCACCATCGTGCAACTGCTGAATCAAGCCTGAGATTTGGTCTGCCGTTGGATCCTGTGCCCAGCCGCTCGATGGGCAGCCACAGAGGAATACGCAGGCGAGCATCAGAACCATCCGTCCTGAACGGCGTTTCACCCTCATGGCGTTCTGAACTCCGGCGTACCCGAGGTCCCCTCCTGAGGTGCCGACCCCTGGAATTTCGCCGTTGCCTCTATTCTAGTCCTTGTCTCCATTGTCAAGCCACGTGAATGCCCTTTCAAGATCTCCGTGTCGCCGCCGCTTAGGAAATCTTAAGCAAGTACACCGGACAGCTAAGTCGCCTCGCGAGAGACTGGCTTCACATCAACAGCAGCTAGCCAACGAGCGGTCCGGCCTGCCAGCAGTCAATCGTTGCACGTTTAGTGCCAAGTCGGGGTCGGCCTGACCAAGGATCTCTCTCTCGTAGCGGCGCCTATTTTCCCGACGCGGGATCCACCATCGGAATGAAGCGATCGACGAGCCTTAGCACGATGCTGCAGGTGTTATCAAGTGGGTTGCAACACTTTCCCTGGAATCTCCGCTCAGAGCACACCGGTAGTCTCCCTGCGAAAAGCACGGAAACTTGCTACACTCTCTTTGCACAGATCGGAGGCTCAAGACGCTTTATGTTGGACACACTCCGAAAGCCACTTTTCATCGTTGCCCTGGCTTTGGCTCTGGTTACGGTGTTGTTGGAGGTTGGCTCAGCCGTGGTGAAGAGCTTGGGGAACGCCAAGATCGGACTTGGGATTCCTTATTCGCCGCTGCTCGACGGACTCTTGCTGTTCACGATTCTGCTGATGGGCGTGGGCCTGCTTCTTCCCGAACGCGTGACCGGAAGGATCCAGGGTGTGGCGACCCTGTTGGTCTCGCTTCTGATCGGCATCCTGTCTTTCGTGCTGATCCTCGCGGCCATTGCGGCTCTAGTTGAAATGGTTACACTTCTGGTGGCGGTGCCGTTTGGTACTATCGTTTACCTAATTCTTTTCGGCGGCTTCAATCGCTCCGGTGCCGCTATCGCTCTAAGCCTGATCATGATGTTGAAACTGGTCTTCGCGGGCTGCCTGGTGCTTGCTCATCAGCGCTTCCTGGAGAACAAGGGCCTGGTCCTGCTCATTCTGACCTCGCTTCTGGCAACACTGATTATCGGATTCCTGCAGGGTATGGTTCCCGGCTTCCTGGTCAGCATAACTGACGCCATTGCGGCAATCGTGGTGGGAATTCTTGCGCTCTTATGGGCCGTGTGGTTTGTGTTGCGGTCAATCCCGGCGGTTGTCAAAGCCGTAGCGTAAGCCGGGGCAGGGTCACTGCATCTGAAGCTGGCACGTTGCCCCTGAGCCGCAGGATAGGGTAAGGGTTCCGCCGGCAGACTGGGCGACCAGCGACTGTGGGTCCTTACCCGGCCAAGACAACTGCTGCTTTGAAAGGTTAGGGTCGTCATTTGTGGTCGAGTTGTAGGTCAAAGTTGCCGAGGTTCCGGCAACGAGATGGAGTTTTGCTTTCCGGTATTTCTGAGTGGACGATGGGATGTGCAATGTGCAGGAAGATCGCTCGGGTAGGGTAAACGTCTTCTGCGCGACTTGAAGGCACGTGCCCTGAACCGTTTGGACCGTATTCAGATCCAGGCTTGGGCTAAGCCAACCGCTCAGTGAGTCAAGCCAAGCGGGCGGACTGACGTTATGGGGATCGGGTTGAGAATCATTCTGCCGCAAGCCAACCGCTAATCCCAAAGCATAGAGCAGGGCGAAAACCAGCAAAACACCGAGAAAAACCCTAGATCCCGTCATATCACCCTCGAGAACATCACCCTGAAGCCAGGAGAACAGAATCGCCTTGCCAGAGCCGGGCATTACCAGTGGCTGGTCTGCGTCGCTTGTTGTCTCACAAGGGCAGGGTTAACCCTGATACCTGGATTTGGGAACACGAGATTCACCGCGCTACCGATTGGGACACTTCCCGTTTTGGGGTTCTGGTCGGCGACCGCAGCCATCGGCTCAACGCGCATCAAACCTGGAAGGCCCGGCGCACCCGCAACAACGCGATAGATGTCTCCGGTCACGGTGCCTAACTTAAGCTTGGCGGCAGTCAAGCTGGCGACTGCGGTTTGGAACGGCTGACCCACAACGTTGGGTACGGGCACATTCTGGTCCTGAACAACCAGGTCGACAGTCGAATGGCTCTTCACACTGTTTCCTGCCTTTGGGTTCGAATCCAGGACTAAGCCCGGAGTCAAAACGCCAGGACTGTTGGCGTTGCTCACTTGCCCGACATCGAGGACAGCGGCGTGAAGTCCGCTAACGGCATCGTTGTACGACTTGCCGACGACCGTGGGAACGGTGACTATTGCCACGCCAACTTGGACATCGACGGCCGAACCGGAAGCCGCCTTCTCTCCTGCGGACGGGCTTTGGCTCAGCACTTTGTCGATGCTTGCCGCATCAGTCAGGACGTTGGTAACGTTCCCGATCTTCAAGTTCAGCGGAGCAAGAGCGGTGTTGGCATCGACAAGGTTCTTGCCGATGATGCTCGGCACCTCTACCTTTCCCCTTTCGAAAAGCCAGAACCCAACTCCAAGCGCCGCGATCACCAACACCGCCAAGGCTGGGATCCACCATGGAAAACGCTTGGCCTTTTCCTGTTTGGCCAGCACGAATGCAATTGCGGGCCCTTGCGTGTAGTCTTCGTCAGGGTTTTGCACGGCGACCGCGTCCAGGCGAAAGACGTACCTGCCCTCCTTGCTTTCGGAGGGAACAGCCACCTGCACTGTGAACTGCTGAACTCCGCCGGCTGGGAAATCACGTTCGGATTCGCCGGCGATGGTCAGCCAGCTTTTCGGGGTGGAATCTAACGGAACCAGTTTGGCGCGACCGCGCAGAGGACGACCGCTGGTGTTCGAAACCGTAAATGCGACCTCGCCTCGTTGCTGGCCATCGAGACGGACCGTATTCGAAGCGGTTGTGATATTAAAGACCGTCGCCATCGCTCCCCCTTCGCGACCTGAGGCCCACTCCGCTATTGAAGTTAACCACCAACTTTATCAATATCAATAGCGCGCCTGTTTTCTTTACAACAAACCATCTGTTTTCTGCCTTGGCACGCCCGCGTAGACGCCCCCCGCTCGCATTGGAAACGGTGAATGCAATTTCCCCGTGTCCTCGGGCATCGAGTGACACGGTGCTAGATGCCGCGGTCACGTTGAATACGTTGGGCATGCTCTCCCCCGTCTTCGCTCCTTCCTTAGGTCGTTGAGGCCTTTGGTGTCCGGTTCGGAAGGCTAGCCAAGTCGCTAGTCTCTCCCTCGGAGATGAAAGACTCCCCCACGCTTCAGTCGAGGATAGGGAAGAGTAGTTGGCCAAGCCTCTCTCGCTCAACCGCCGCAACAAAGTCTCCCATGGCCCTCACGCCTTGTCGAGACCCTTTTCTCCAAACTCGATGTCATAAGTCACGTAAGCCGGTTTCTCGGACTCGACGATTCGTTCGACCAACGTACGGTACGACGCGGCTTCCCTGGGAGCGCGAACAAGAAAGTGAAATGGCCTGAGTTTACCCTCGGTCCCTGCAAAGCGCTCTTCTATTTCAAAACCACGCAAGCCGGTCGCCGTTTCCAGAAACAGCATCAGGCCTTTCGATGTGCCTCTCCACTGCGAAAGGTGCGCTGCCGTGGCCACCAATTCGCGGAGGCGACCTAGGCTGGTGGGCAGAAGTCGAGGTGCCGTACCACCGGGTCGCACTGCTTCAACGGCCTTATCGAACAGCCGGTCTAGGTCAACCCAGCGGGCCAGAAACGGCACAAAACCGTCCGGCGCCCGGCGGGGGTCAAAGTTTGCCTCCAGCGTCCGCAGTTTTGCCTCCGAGGGAGCCTGTAAGGCCTCCATCACGTCCAAAAGGGCGGAAAGCGGATTCCCCTGGCGGAGGGTACGCTGAAAGACGCCGGGGAGCAAATGCTCAATCTCGCTCTGCTTCATCTTCACTCACAACTTCGATGTCGTGTTCGCCTGAGCAGAAGAGCCAAGTTGGGGGTAAAGTCACCCTGTCAGTGAACACGTTACTTGAACACGTGATGTAGGATGCGCCTCCATCCTTGCTGCGATAAATTCCCGCCGGGCCGCCAGCCAGAATGAACTTACCTTCACGATCCCCCGCGACCGTTTCAACCGGATAAAACAGATGTTCGGCTTCGCGCAGTGGCAGGCCGCATCCAATGGACGGAGCGTCCCACACGGCATCGTCCCGGCGTGCCGGCAGCCGCAACACACCCGCATGATGCGTGGCGGCAACGATCGTGGCGCCTCTAAAGGCGATGGCTTGGCAACTTCCGCCGGTCCAGTTCTTGCTGAACCATTGCCAGCCCTCAGGAGGGTCGGCGTCTCCTAGCAAACTCCAACTGGAGCATCCCTTGCCGGCGTCGCCGGCGTCCGCCATCACTCCCGCCCACAAAAAGTAAACGGGCCCGGCTTGCTGCACAGCAAGCACCCGAACGTCCTCGCCGACCAGCCCGATGTTGCGGAACGTGTTGGCCTTGCCCGCTGAGTTCGAAAGGAAAACACCGTTCGTCGATTGCGCGGCCACAGCAACGCTGATTCCGCCAGCCTGGTTCCTGGACGCCCGGACGGCATAAAAACCATTGGAATCCTTCGAGGACACGAAGACCTGAATGGGTGACGCCTCAGGCTGCATCCCGACCTCGAACAGGCCGACCGCTGTGGCCAGGAACAGGACCGGTTCGCCGTCGCGAACTATCCAGGCCGCGTCCTGGATTTGGAAGCCAGTTTCGAGCGGCGCCTGCGACCAGGTTTCGCCGCAATCCCACGAGATGTGCACCCGCGAACCGCTCTTTTCGCCGGCAAGATTCGTGCAAACGGCCAGGAGCCCTGGCCGGTCTGGGTGCGGACAGACGGCTCGGACATCTTCTCCAGGGAATCGGCCGGCCGGCTCCCACCCATCCGCATCATCGATGGAGCGAAAAAGTATTGAGCCCGCTCCGGCGTACCAGGTATGGGGCTGAAACGCATCCATAACCAGGCAGTGGATTCCCTTCTGCGGAACCTCGTCTACGATGAACCTCACATGATCGACATAGCTGACCCCAGGCTCCACAAGCGCGACGTCGTAAATGTTGGACACCCGAAGGGCCTGCCCAAACCGCCAACCGGGATGGGCTGCGGCGGGCAGCGGGTTAATGGCGCCGTGGAGACGATCGAGGATCCTGGTCTTTACCGCCGCAATGTCTTCTTCGGGGTGCGTCACAAATCGCGCCTGCACTTTGACCGTCTTGTATCGAGCCCAGTTTACGTCGCAGCTTGTGCCAAGTGGCCGCCTCTCTTCGAGCGCGCTCTGAATCTGCTGTCGAGCGACTTCGGTTTCGTGCTCGTGGAGTCTTTTCGCGGTCACTTGGCCGCCTCCCCTTTCGTCTTCGGGAAGGTGGGGAACCAGCAGCACCTCAACGGTACCCGGTGGCGCGTGCTTCCAAAGCGCCGACTTGGTGAGCGCCCGGACGCGCGTCACCGCCCCGGAGCTGCGCAGCGCGACGACCTCGAAATCCCGGGCCGTGACGGCGCGCTGGAGAGAGTGCAGATCCTGAGGGCCGCGCTGAAGCGCGTTCTCCAAAGTTTCTGCCGCCCGGCCACCCGTCGCCGGTTTCGGATTCGTGGCCAGTACGCTGGCGATGGGATCCTTAAGGGTGGTCAGGGTGTTGGCCTCTGCCTTGCACGGCCCGCCGCCGCGCCGGTACCACAGGCGAATCTCCCTGCCGCTCGGGGGAAACTCCGCCAGCGGCCGGGGTGTTTCTTCAAGGCGGCCGTCCCCGCCCAACATTCGCACCTCTGGGGCAAAGGTTATAGTGCCCGTCATACGGTCGGCGATATAGACGTAGAGGTCGGGCCCCAAATTGGTGAAGCTGTCCACCTCCCGCCACACCCGGTACGCCTTGCCCTGGTGCTCGAGAGCTCTCTCTCTCTCTCCCAGATCACGAGGAGCAGCCTCGATTCCCACGACCAGATCCAGGTCTTCGCCGGTGGGCGCCACGATGGGAGGACGGCATGCGGTTACCCATTGTCCGGGAAGGCCGGTGCCCTTTCCGGCCAGTTCCGCTTCAACCAGTTCGCAGTGATGCGCCAGGATCTCAACTTCCGTGTTGCCAGGCTCGATCGCACCAGCACGGGCCGTCACAAAGACAGGCGGCTCCGTGCCGCCCACCGGCCTTGCCAGCGTGATCCGAGTGCCGCGAGGAATCGCAACCCGCCGATCGGGAGCACGGCCCAGACTGAACAAGATGTTAACGCTGGAGGCCGAAGGCGGCTGAAGCTTCACGCCAATCAGGCGAAGAAACTCAATGTAGGCCTTCTCCGGGATGCGGTTCAGACGATAGATCATCATCTCGGTGAGGAAGGCAAATACATCTAATAGCGCCATGCCCGGGTCGCCGGGCGTAAGATCGGTCCAATCAGGGCAGGTCCGCCTGATCCTCGCCGTTGCCTCTTGGAGAAGTTCGTCGAAGTTCCTGTCGTCCAGGTTGGGAGGCTGCAGCGGCATCAGATGCTCTCTCCAGACAGCTCCAAGGGAAAATTCAATCGTCCGCTTCGCTGCGTCGCGCGGACGCGGTACTCCAACTGGATATCGAGCCGTCCTGGTTCTTCCTGAACGCGCGAGGTGTCGAGGTGTAGCACTTGGATGCGGGGCTCCCAGCGCGCCAAGGCGCGTTGCACGTAATGGGTCGCCAATCCCGCGGTGGTGTCATCGTTGGGTGAAAACATCAGGCGATGCAGCTCACAACCGTAGTCCGGGCGCATCACACGTTCTCCGGGTCGGGTCGCAAGCAACAGAAGGATCGCCTGTCGCACGGATTCTTCGTCCTCCACCATCTCAAGGCTTCCGCTGGCGGAGACACAGAGGCCGGCTTCAGATGCTGGAAATGACTCCAGTCCGTCCCCGCCGCTGAGGCGCGGAATGCGAAATCGCCAAGCTCGAAAGCGGGGTCTGCTCATTTCGAATCGTAAATAAAATCCTGGCCCGGACTTCGCACTTTGTATTTGACGACGCCTGGCGGGGTGCCGTCGGTCAGGCCCGTGACCGTCTCCAGACAGACCCTGCGCCCGTCAATCTTCAAGAAGTCTGAGTATCCTTCTGTAACCGGCAGCGTGAGCAGGCACGGCTTTATGGTTGCTCCCACATTCGGGCAGCCTGTAATAGGCCTGCCCTCGGGGTCTTTCTCCACGAGCACCTTCCTGCCTCCGATGGTGACCACGCCCTGCAGAGGGGCAAGACCCACCCTTCCGTTTTCATGCTTGCACACCACCACTGCGTCCTCGGTCAACCAGAGCATTCACGCCTTCTGAAAATCTACCGTCTTTCCTCGCACAACCACCGAGCGGCCGGGCGCTTCGATCTCCAGATCCACCTGCGAGTGAAGCCGGACCTTGTCTGGAGAGAGCTCGACGTAGCTGCCGTCGCTGTTTTCCAAACGGACCAGCCTGCGTGAATCGTCTAGACCGAGCTTCTGGCCCGCTGGCGTCAAAAAGCTGTAGCGCTGAACCGAGCCGCTTTCGATTCCCCAATCCGCGGGAGCCTTGGCCCCGTAAAGCCCGCCAATGACCAGTGCCTGGCCCGGATCTTCGCCCTGGAAGAGCAGAAGAACGTGATCTCCGACGTCGGGAAGCGCCACCAGTCCCTTACTCCCTGCCGCCGTCGCCAGCACACTGATCCACTCCGTCTCCACGTCGCCGTGAGTCGGCAGCGACACGCGGATCCGGCCAAGATGCTCGGGATCGTCCACCCTTGTTACCACCCCCCAGGCGACGCTCGCCGCTCGCGCCCGCTCCGGGGGCCTGGGCGGAACGGACGAGATCTCGGAGACGAAACCCTTGGCACGTTCCACCGTGTGGATCACGGAAGTCAGAATGTACCGGCCTGCGAACGGTTCGGCCACGCCCTCGATCTCCACGCGTGTTCCTGGCAGCAGCCGCGTATCTCCTTGGGCAACTCCCCACAGGGTCACCTCGCGTGCCACCCCCGCGTCCAGTTGCGCTTGCGCCAGAACCGCCGCCTGCAGATCGTTTTGCGCGGTCTGATTCGTCAAGGTGCGCTGTCCGGTGCCTCCCATCATCTCCTCGATGTTCACCTGGCGGCCCACCCTCGGGGCGCTCGCCTGGCCCTCGTGGCGTTCAACTCGCCAGGGATCCCAACCGGAAGCGTGCACGGACCGGCAACTCGAGTCTCCGTTGACTTCCATCCGAGCTTCGAGCAAAGCCTCGCCGAGCCTGAGTGGAATCGTCTCCCCAAGTCCTTCCAGGGTTACCAAGTGCAGTACGTTTCCTCGCAGCGTCAGAAACAAACCGCAGCGCTGTGCCAACTCCTGCAAAAGCTGAAGGTCTGACTGGTGGTGCTGGATCAACCGTTGCCACACAGGGCCGGGTTCCGCCGCTTCCACTGAAAGTCCAAGGTCCTGCACCAGTTCGCGCGCCAGATCGAGCACGGTTACCTGCACGTGCGCTCGCACGTGCTGGCGTTTGCGAAGACGGTGCAAAGAGTCGTAACCCCGAACCCGCACCTGCAACCCACCCGAAGGCGGGTGCACGTATTCGACGGCCGTCACCTCCCCGACGAAAAGCTGCTGTGCCTGTCCCTGCACCTCCACCTGAAGTGGGGAACCGATCACTGAAGGCGCCAAATTCGCCAGCGCTCCCTTCGGATTGAAAAAAGTCAGCTCGCACTGTGCGGGCAGAGACAGGCCACGCTGGACACGAACCTCTTCCAGCGCGCCGGCGTCCTCTTCCATGATCGGGCGTCCGTCCCATTGCACTTCGACGCGAGGAAAGTCGAGGGCGACGCTCACGCCGGCTCCTTTGAGAGCCAATCGTGCGGTATCCTCAACAATGTACCGGGTGGAATCCGCGCTGGATCGTCGATGTTGTTCAACTGCGCCACCGGTTTCCACCAGGGATGGCCGCACAATTGGTGAGCGATGGCGTCAAGACGCACCGGCGGCCCTCCTTCGCTCTGTGTCTCGGGAATTCCGCCCGTGATTTCGTACACCATGAGCCGGTCCGGACTGATCTCGGTGTCGTCGCTGACGACGGGCATGAATGTGCCCAGCGTTGGAGCGTCGGGCCTTGCCAGGGGCGGCTCGGAGACCCTGAGCAATCGCATCCGCAGCCACGACCGCCGCGGGGCGCCATCCGCCGTGAAGCTCTCCAGCCGTTCGGCCACGGCCACGACGACGCCTGGAATGTTCCAGGCTTTCCCCCACACAAAACGCACCATCGGGGGTTGGGTGAATCCCGTTTCGGCCGCTGTTCCCTCCGTCAACTCCCAGAGCGGGAGCGTCAGATCTCGAACGTCTCCGGTGGCGATCGACGCCCCAGCGATGGAAACGTCGAAGAGCAGATCGAGACTAATCTCGGTGGTGCCGCCGCCCGTGTAATGCAGCGGGTCATCCTTGAGGCCGGCCCCAGTTAGCGGTCCGCTGGCGGAGCGCCGCGAACGGACCCCGGCCAGCCGCCGGATCACAACGCTCTCGGGATTCAAAAGGCACGGAATCCGCACGCCCGTTTTCTCGAGCAGGAACGCCACTCGGTCCATTAATCTCCCCGCTGCTCGCGATCCAACCGGCTAAAGTGCTCCCATCGCTGGAAGGCTGTTGTCCATTCATCGGAATTCGAGTCCGATTCCGGAAGAAGCTCGGGCCACCGCTCTGGGCTGCCACCAAACCTTTCGACGTTTAGCCGCGTTGTGTCATCGGCTGCATGCTCAGCACCCTGGTGAAGGGCACGACGCGCTCCTTCGATTTGTGGTTTGGGTGGCACCGGTCCCGGTAACTCCGGCCACGGGTCCGGATCTCTCGGAGGAAGAGACGCGACACGATCTCGGCGCCAATCTCCCGGTGATCGTCGCTGTGTCTGCGGATCACTGTCGACGAACTGTAGAGTATTGCGGTGTTCGGTCGAGCCCGAATTCCTATTCTCACCGGCTTCGCGCGCTGCTCCGGTCGCCGGCGGCGCCGCCCTGCGAATCGGCAATTCTGCAGTCGGACCGCTCTTGTGCGGCGCGGGCCCGGCCTGGTGCTGATGCTGCTCCGCCTCGCACAGTGCTGGAAGCGCGGGTTCGGCCTCGAATCGATGCTCCTTCGCCTCGTCCGGTTCTAACGGATGATGCTGGCGCTCTAATAGCGTAGTCTCTGGTGAGAGAGAGGCCCTGGGGTTAGGGCTCCCGAAAACGGTTAGACGGGCGCCGGGCGCAGACGGCGCCATCGCTTCGGGTGCGGCCGGCGGCTTTTCAAAAGCGCCACCCCGATGCTGTCCAGCAGTGCCGACCTGCTCTCGACGTTGAGCGGCGAGCTGCCGGGTCTTGCCGGACGCGGAGGGCGGAAATTCAGCCGGCGTAAGGTGCGGAGGGGTGGGCTTCCCGGTTTTAGCCGCCACTTGCTCCCGCTCGCCCCGGGCAGGCATGCGCCGTCTTACCGGACGGAGCAAGTCGGGCGCGACGTGACGCACCAGCTCCACCCAATGCCTCGGGGGCTCGCCGGTCGCCTCGGGCGCCGGTTCGCCCGAATCGAACGCAGGGCTGCCCACTTGCTCAAGCCGGTCCTCGTTGCCAACAGGTTCCTCAAGCGTTCTCCAAGAGACAGGCTCGGAGGCCTCGCCCTTTTCCGGCAGGATTGCATCGGCCCATCGGCGCAAGGTTCGCGCCAGCAACCGCCGCACCGTCACCGTGAATCGTTTCTTCGACAACGGCTACCCTCGGTCCAGCGTCTCGAACACGATCGTAATCGACTCAATCGCTAGCTGCGGCGCCAGAGCACCCAAGGGCGCGCCCCGCCATTCCGACACCCAGGCGTTGACGAGATCCCAACGGAGCACTTCGCTGGCTCCGTCACTATCCAGTATGACGATGGAGACATTCTTACGCTCCACCTTGCCCTTGACCCCAGTCATGAGCCAATTCCACAGTTCGGAGGAAGAAGTGAGCCCGTATCGCAGGGTGATGTCGCCATACTCCAACTGGCCGGGAATGCGATGCACAATCTGACTCTGTCCACCTTCCCGGTAGCGGATGGCGTCGATCTTGATCGACATATCTGTGCATTCAGTAAAGTGACCCTCGGTCACACCTTGAATCACCAGCTTGAAATTGTAGGCGCGGTAAGGATCGTTGAATACTCCCGGCTGGGCGCCCGACGGGTTTGCGGCAGGCGGCCGCTGAGCAGCTTCAGGCATGGGAACCTCCCTCGGATTTCTCGATACGTCCTTCGGTTATGCAGCTTCGATCTCAGCTCCGCCGGCGTGCTGCCCAATCCGGAAGATAATGAACTCTGCCGGCTTGACAGGGGCGAGGCCGATGAGCGTCACCACCTGCCCGGCGTCGATCACTTCGGGTGGGTTGGTTTCAGCGTCGCATTGCACAAAAAAAGCCTCTTGCGGGGTTGCGCCCATCAAGGCGCCGTCCCGCCACACCAGCGTCAGAAAGGCGCTAATGTCCCGCCGAATGGCTTTCCACAAAGCCATGTCATTCGGTTCGAAGACCACCCAGCGGGTGGCCCGAATGATCGATTCCTCAATCATGATGAACAGCCTGCGAACATTGATGTACCTCCATTCGCTGGCTCCATCCGCCACGGTCCGCGCTCCCCAGACGAGAGGTCCCTCCCGCGGGAAAAAGCGCAGGCAGTTGACGCCGCTTTGGTTCAGCATGCCCTGCTCCGCGTCCGTCACAGGGTAAGTCAGGTTTAGGACGCCGCGAATGTTTTCACCGGCCGGAGCATGCTGAACGCCCCGCGTGGCATCGGTGCGGGCATAGATGCCGGCAAGATGTCCACACGGTGGAACGTCAACCAGATTGTCGGGCGAGAGCGGGTCCCTCACGGTAATCCAGGGAAAGTAATAGGCTCCGTAGCCGCGGTCCGAAACCCGCGGACGCAGGCCTGTCTTGGCAGGTGGGGTGGTTCCCTTGTCGTCTCCACCGGCTCCTCCGGTCTTGCCGGCTTTGGGCGCTGCCGGCGCCGAGCCTACTTGGGTTAGCAAGTCCACGTTGTCGACTTCCTGCGGCGCGTCCAGGATAGCGATCCGGTTCTTCAGTTTCTCGCAATGTGACAGCAGAGCCTCGTAGTCCTCCGGCTTCGTGTACCCCGGAGCCGCCACGATATTGACCTCGTCAATCTCCTCGAGGACGTCGATGCCTTTCCGCTCGCGGCCGCCTCCGGCAATCGGCTGACCCTTGCCGACGTTCACGCAATAGCAGCGCCGGCCGCCGTTCTGAAAAAAGCCGAACACGGCCTGGGAAAGCGGCGTGCCGGACGCTTTTGCGGGAACGTATTCCTTCAAGAATTGCGACCAGCTATTGATGGCCACACCCTCGTTGAGCCGGGCGGTGGCGTCCGGCGCCTCCCCGAGGAAGGCGGCCGTGCTGGTGCCCACGGCCTGGATCGGGCGCGGCCCGGCCGAGATTTCTTCCACATAAACGCCGGGAGTCAAATAAGAGAGTGGCATTTCAATCCTCCATCGTGTCGAAGCGGATTAAGAGCGGTTCGCTCGCGTGTGGAAAGGCCTCCTGGGTGGTTACGCTGAGCTCCCGGTCTTTGGCTTTCACTCGCAAAGTTTTCACCTGTTCCCCGCCGGGGACGGTCGCGAAATAAAACCGTCCTTGGTGGTCGGTGTGCGTGGTCAGGCGTAGCGCGGGGATCTGAACTTCGGCGCCGGCCAGAGGAGTATCATTCGGCCCGTAGACCACTCCATGCAAGCTGGACACCACCGATGTCTTCAGCATCGGAGCAGTGCGCACGAGCTTGGCTTTCGGTTCGGGACGCCGCTGCTGGAGCGGCACACGCAGAACAAACGAGGGACGAGGAGGGACGCCAAACGCCGCCCAAACGTCCGCCGGGACCGGCCCAAGCTCCACCTGGAATTCCGAGTTTCTCATGGCTGCGAATACCAACTCACCGAGCAGGCGGTGCGCCTCCTCGGGGTCATCCGACCACGAAGTCACAAGGTAGCGAAGCGCCACCTGTAAGGGCGGGAGCCTATTCGTGCTCGGCGGAGGCAAAGGGGCAAGCTCCATCAGATACAATCCAATCCCTCGCCCCTGCTCGGTGCGTTTCGGCGCATCGAGGTGCACGTCCACTCCCTCCAGAACACCATTCGCCCATTCTGTCAGCCGTCTGTCAACCTCATCGATCATAGAAGCCAAAACAGCAAAGCATCGAATGGCGGTAAGGAATGGACGTGCTTCCCCAGGCACCACTCGCACCGTTTGCTTCAGGCGCCAGTCCCGGTTAATAATACGGGTGCCCTTTTTCAGGGTGCTATTATAATCCGGTTCTCGTGAAACGCAACAAGGCTGTCTCTTGCTGCTGAGGGGTTCGCACTTTGGAGGTACCAGACGTCTTATCGGGGCAGGATCTGAACAAATATAGCAAGTTTTTGAAGAGGGAGCCCGTCCCGCCCCGTCCCCTGGGGTGCCAGAAGGGGTACCCCCCGGGGTACCACCTATGCGCGCTGACGAATACAAACTTTGTATCGTGTTGTTGCAGCGTATTTTAATGGCGATCCGATGGCCTATTTGCCAGACGAGTCAAAAACGAACCCAAAACACTTAACCTATAGATTAAAGGATGGATAAGAGCCAAAAAGGGGCCAAATTGGCGTTCAAAAACGAACCTAAGCGAACCTAAGTTTCGGGGGAGAAAACGTGAAATATCACAAAACGAACCCAAGGAACCCCAGAAACGAACCCGAGCTTCCTCCAGTGGTTGGGGCGTGAACTGGTTGGTTTGAGGTCGAAGACTTCGCTAGAACGTCTGATCGGAGCGGTATCTTGAACAAATATAGCAAGTTTTTTGAAGTCGGACCCCGCACCCCCCCAGTCCCCTGGGGTACGAGAAGGAGCACCCCCCCGGGTACCCCCCTGTGTGCGATAACGAACCCAAACTTGTATCATGTTGTTGCAGCATGTCTTAGTGGCGATCGGGTGGCCTATTTGCCGGACGAGTCAAAAAAACGAACCCAAAACACTTAACCCTTAGATTCAAGGACGGATAAGAGCTAAAAAGGGGCCAAATTGGCGTTCGAAAACGAACCTAAACGAACCCGACTTTTGGGGGAAAAAACGTGAAATATCACAAAACGAACCCAGCGAACCCAAGAAACGAACCCGAGCTTCCCCCGGCGATTGGGGGGTAGGCTGGTGGTTTGAACACCCCAATGGGATCGCAGACCATGAGGGTGCTGGATGGTTTTTAGGCGTGTCATCAATCAACTGCTGAAGTCGGCTGGATGGATAATATGCCAAAGTTGGTCGGCTCGATGCTCTATTGCTTGCTTCTGGCCCTGGCGCCTTTGGGAGGCGGGCCCAAACCCCAGTCAGGGGTCAGGGAGGTCTCCCTCACGCGCGTCGTGCGAATGCCGGTCGTAATGCTAAATACACAAGGAAGCTCGGGCCCGGCGAACCAGGCTCCCGGCGCACTTACGCTGTCCCCTGGCGCCACCGACGAGCTTCCTGAGGGTCCGGACGGGTTTGATGTGCTTGACGACGGAACTCTCCTGATTACCGATCCCCTGCGTGACCGTCTGGCTGTTTATGACTCACAGGGAGCGTTCAAGCGGGAATGGAAGCTTGGCTTTCCCGCAGACAGCGTGACCGCGATTCCGAACGGGCTGGTTTTGATTCGAGACGCCACGACGGGAGAGCTTCACGCTTTCGACCGTGAAGGACAGCCGAAGCCAGCGGCGACCGCTGTCCTGCCTGAACGCGAACAGGCCCGGCTGCTGACGGCCAAGAGCGGAGTTGTGGGGCGGCCCGCCACGGCCGGTGGCCCGGGCGGCCCACTCCAGGTTCAGTTCGACCGAGCCGGGCTCAGGCTGCTTTCTCTCGAAGGCCTCGCCACCGATGGCGCGGGCAACACCTACGTTGCGCTGGAAACGACGGCCGGCGGCGAAACCATCGACGTCAACAAATACGTCCGCCGATACAACGCCCATGGCGAACTGGTCGCCGAAATCTCGGATATGAAGGTTGACTACTACGTTCGCCCGGTGGATGAGCTGCGCGTACACAAGGGTGTCGTCTACCAATTGATGTCCACCCGCTCCGAGGTCCGGGTCAACGTGTGGGATACGAACTGAACTTGCTGGGTTGTGATGCTGGGAGAAAAGGCCGTGTGCTGTCAACTGCTGCGACACGAGAACGGCTCCGCCGGAGTCGTCACCGAAGCCGTCCGCGTGCTGTCATCCCATCGGGTCCGATGGCTTTGTTGCCTGGCTGCGGTTTGCTTGATGGCGACGAGCTGCGCTAAGAAGGCGTCGGCGCCAAGTCAGGCGGAGACCGGGATTGCGAGCTGGTACGGCCATCCGTTTGACGGCCGGCCCACCGCCAGCGGCGAAATCTACGACATGGAGAAGATGACCGCGGCTCATCGCACTCTTCCTTTTGGAACCGTGGTGCGAGTCGAGAGTCTTGCCACTCATAAGACCTCGGAAGTACGGATCAATGATCGTGGACCCTTTGTGCAAGGCCGAATCATCGATTTGTCGCACGCGGCTGCAGAGGCGATCGACATGCAAAGCATCGCCAACGTACGTCTGCAAGTCGTCAGCACGCCACCGACTCGCGGCGCGGACCTCTTCGCCGTCCAGATCGGAGGCTTTTCCGAGCGCGCCCCAGCGGAACAACTTCGGGACCAGATGCAGCGCGAATATGGAGCCGCCACGCTGGTCTTCCGCCCGGGCGATCAGACGTGGCGAGTCCTCGTTGGCCTGGAGCCGACCTTGGCCGGCGCCAACGCTTTGGCTCAGCAGCTCAACAGGGAATCGGGACCCGCCTTTGTGGTCCGTGTCGATGAGGCGCCGTAAAAGTTGGACGCGAGCGTTGCACACAGCTCAATGAGGTCTTGTGGAGATTATGAACTAAACCGGATTGGTTGTTTCAGTGTTCACTCTCAAGGGAGGTTGGCTCGTGCTTTCCGGTATGCGCTTTCTGCTGATATGCCTTTTCTTGATCCCGGTTCCTCTGGAGGAGGCACAAACCAGCGTGATCGCGCGCCTGCCTCTCGCCACGCGGGCCGACATCATCGCCAGGGCGAAGATGTTTGCCACTCACCGATGGACGTGCAACGCATCCAATCTGCACGCCTCGTGTGCGAAGAGCTACCGCAGTAACTGGACGGCCGGAGAGCGGGTGACCGGGCTTCCCTATTGTTGGGGGGGTTCTGATTCGCCGGAGGTTTTTGACCAGAAGATTGCCAAGGGGCTGGCGGCAGGTGCACACAGCCGCGACGGCGTTCTATCGTGCGCCGCGGGGGTTGACTGTTCGGGCTTCGTCTGCTTCTGCTGGGGGCTGCCTCACCACCCCTACGGCACGAGCAATCTGCGAACCATCGCCGGCAAGCCAAAATACAACTGGTTCACGGACATGAAACCGGGTGATGCTCTGTGCAAGCCGGGTTCGCACGTGGTTTTGTTCGCCGGATACAACCCCGACGGGACCATCAATGTCTACGAGGCCTCGGGAAGCGCCGCTAGGGTCATTTTCCACCGAACAACCTGGTCCCGGTTAAAGGGCTACATTCCGGAACAGTACAAGGCCATCGACGAGTAGCGCCCAGAGAGGGTCCTATGAGAAGGAGAACTCGAAACGTAGCATCCGCAGCCATCACCCTATTGCTGCTTTCTTGCGCTTTGGAAACCGGTTCGATGGCCGGGAAAACCGGGCGGGTCGCCCTCTTACCAGAATCGCCCGCTCGCCAGGCCAAGACGGATCCGGCCGGCGCCCCGAGCGCGCCCACGAAACTGGCCCTGCTGGTGGGCATTAACAACTACAAGTATCCCGACGCAGTCTCGCCGCTTGCGGGGTCTATCAACGACGTGGAGGATATGCGTCAGGTGCTGACCACAAAGTTCGAATTTCCGCCGGAAAATGTTCTGGTGCTGAAGGACGCTGAGGCCACCCACGCCGCCATCATCAATGCCATTCAGACCCACCTGATCGCGAAAGCACATCCGGGCGATATTGTGGTGTTCGATTACAGCGGCCACGGCTCACAGATGAAGGACGTCACGGGTAAAATGATCAGCGGGCTCGATGAGACCATCGTTCCCTACGACTCCCGCGACCCGGAAGGGAAGGTATTTGACATCAGCGGGGCCGAGCTGCACGGGCTTTTGCTTCAACTGGCTGCGAAGACGAAGAACCTCACCTTCATCCTGGATAGCTGCCACTCCGGAACGCTGGTCCGGGGTGCGCGTGTGCGTTCGATTCCCGCCGATACCCGCACACCGCCTCCGCCGCCCTCCTATGCAGTCGCGGCGACGCGCGGCCTGGAGGATATTAGTGATCCGACGTCCCCCAAGTTCGCTTTCATTGCCGCAGCCACCTCCAAGGAAAGCGCCTTCGAGCATTTCGCCGGCGGCAAGGATCACGGCGCTCTTACTTACTTTCTGGCCCGGCAACTGCGCAGCGCGAAGGCAGGGGCCACCTATCGCGACATCATGGACAGTGTGATCGGCAATGTCAGCGCCAATTACCCGGCGCAGCATCCCTCGCTCGAGGGCGCGGAAGCCGATCAGTACGTCTTCGGCGATTCCAGCAGCCTGGCTCGATCCTACGTGGTGGCGACACCGCTCGATACCGCCCACGTGTCACTCGACGTGGGGCAAGTGGAGGACGCGACAGCGGGATCCGTTTACGAAGTCTACGCGCCTGGAACCAAGAAACTCGCGCCGCCGGCAGTACCGGTGGCGAGGGTGCGACTGACGAAAGTGGATGCCCTTACTTCCGAGGGAAGGATCATTTCCGGGGCCAGAATCGCGCCGTTTTCCCGCGCTGTGGAGCGAGAGCACAGTTATGGCGCTTTGAAGATGCGGATCTATCTCGATGGTTTGGCGAAATCGCAAACCTTGCAGTCCATCAAGGATGCGCTCGGGCCGTTCAGACAGATCGAGGTTGTGGATAACCCGGCGATTTGTGACATGCAACTGCGGGAAGTCGGCGGAAGAATCCAAACCTTGGGAGCCGATCTCACCACGTTATCAACACCGGTGCCGGTCAGTGAACCCGCGGTGGTCGACCGCGTGGTGGACCAGGTCAAATCCTGGGCCAAATGGTTCAACGTCCTCTCGATACACAATCCCCAAGCGAGCATCGACTTGAAGTTCACCATCAAGGGAAGCCAAACACGCGACCCCATGGCGCGAGTGGGAAGGCCTGACATGGGCGTTTGGGAGGGCGAGACGATCAACGCCACCCTCAAAAACGACTCGGAGAGGGATCTCTACATTGCACTTTTGGACCTGGACACTGACGGCAGCATCGCCGTTGTATATCCGCAGGAACAGGGCGCGAAGGAGGTGCTGAAATCGGGTTCGACGCTGGAGAAATCGTTCATAACAACCGTCCCGAGAGGGCGGTCGATCGTGACCACGATTCTCAAGGTGGTCGCCAGCTATAAGCCCATCGATCTCAGTCCTCTCACCCAGGGTGAGATCAGGGGCATACCGGAAGGGGGCGGTGAGCCGGATCCGCTCCAACAACTGCTGACGGATTCCGTGGGCGGCACCAGGGGAGTGGCTCTTGCTGTCTCGGACCTCGGCACATGGACGACAGTCCAGCGAGTCCTTATGGTGAGAAGGAGGCGTTGATCGAGGACGTAGGTAGCTGTTGATTTGGTCGATTCAGATCGTGACAGGCTGCGCTGGATCGATCTCTCTTCGCCCATGTTCGGTAAAAGGGGGTTCGTATGGGTTTGTGATGTCAAGCGGTGGTGCTGAACCGGTGGCGGATAGCGGCCCCTCGGGCCATTCCGTCTTTGCGAATGCCTTCCTGCAGAGCCTCGGCCAAATGGATGAGGACTCTTTCACGGGTGACGGGCTTTTCGACCGGGTGAGGCGGCGGGTTGGCGGAACGTCAGAGCAACTGCCGCAAAATGATCCCATTCGTAACTCGGGCGATGAGGGGAGTGACTTCGTGTTCTTTCGTCACGCACCCTCGGCGCACGCAAGCGTAGCGGAACCCGATGTCGCCCCATCTGTATCCTCCTCAGTCGGGTCAGACTCTGCCTCCAAAGGCGGAAGCTCGCCACCTCCTAGGGGCGGCGCCAGCAAGCCGAATCCGCCTCATCCCACAACCGACACCACAGCCCCATCACTGGACTCGAGGGTGGAGCAATTCCTGAATATGGGTGACCAGTACTGGCGCAACGGCAAATACGATGAGGCAATCGCCGAGTATGAGGAGGGTCTTCGCGTTGATCCGACGAATAAACAACTCGAAGAGCACTGGCAAAGAGTCAAGAAAGCCAAGGATCAGAAACATCAGGTTTTGCAACAATAGATGGTTGTAGCAGCCCTATGCATGAGCAGTTGATTCCCGAGCTCGTTTGCAGGCGAAACGCTGAGGCTGGGAGAATCTCGAGAAAGACGTGAGCGGAGTCGATGTGTGGGAGTAACGAAGGCAGGAAAGAGCGGGCCATGAAGAGAATCGCGGCACTGGCGTGTGGATGTTTCTGCGCCGGGCTGTTTTGCCGTACCGCCGGCGCTCAGAAGCCCGAACTGGTCGTCCAGACGGGACATTCCAGAAGTATAATGTCGGTAGCCTTCAGCCCGGATGGGCGCACCCTGGCCTCGGGAAGCGACGACAATACAATCAAGCTCTGGGATGTAGCCAGTGGACGCGAGCTCCGAACCCTGGCGGGACAAACTCGTGAAGTCTTTTCCGTCGTCTTCAGCCCGGATGGGCGCACCTTGGCCTCGGGAAGTGGCGACAAAACAATCAAGCTCTGGGATGTAGCCAGTGGACGCGAGCTCCGAACCCTGGCGGGACACACTCGTGAGGTCTCTTCCGTCGTCTTCAGCCCGGATGAGCGCACCTTGGCCTCGGGAAGTGACGACAAAACGATCAAGCTCTGGGATGTGGCCAGCGGACGCGAGCTGCGGACCCTGGCTGAACATACCGACGGTGTTACGTCCGTCGCCTTCAGTCCGGATGGGCGCACTCTGGCGTCCGGGAGTAAAGACGAAACCGTCAAGCTCTGGGACGTGGCCAGCGGGCGCGGGCTGGGCACCATCGAGGAGTTTAAAGGTGTTTCGTGTGTCGCCTTTGGCCCGGATGGGCGCACCGTGGCGGCGGGCAGTTCGGACGGGGCGGCCAATCTCTGGGACGTAGCCAGCCTCGCAGACCAGGCGGGTACCACTACTGCGGGATCGTTCTCTGGATTTGAACTGCTGGGGAAGGCTGGCACTGTCAGTTCCGTCGCATTCAGTCCAGACGGGCACACCCTAGCGTCAGGCAGTCACACTATCGAGCTCTGGGATGTGGCCAGCGGCACCCACCTGCGTACCGTCGCGCCGTACGGTGCTAGTAAAGATGGGCTCGGCGTGGCCTCCAATTACTTCTCCGTCATATTCAGCCCGGATGGGCGCACCCTGGCATCCGGAAGCACCGACGACACTGTCAAGCTTTGGGATGTGGCCAGCGGACGCGAGCTGAGAACCCTGACGGGGCACAGTGAGGCTGTAGGGTCTGTCACCTTCAGCCCGGATGAGCGCACCCTGGCGTTAGGAAGTGTGAACGGCACCGTCAAGCTCTGGGATGCTACGAGCGGACGGGAGCTGAGAACCCTGACGGGGCACGCTTTCTCCATTCCGTCCGTCACTTTCAGCCCCGATGGGCGCACCCTGGCGGCTGGCAGTGAAGACCACACGGTCAAGCTTTGGGATGTAGCCAGCGGTCGCGAACTCCGGGCCCTTGCACGACACAGTAGCAGGGTCCATTCCCTTGCCTTCAGCCCGGATGGGCGCACTCTGGCGGCGTTAAGCAACTACACTATTACGCTCTGGGATGTGGCTAGCGGACGCGAGCTGCAAAACCTGGTAGTGGAAGCTGACCCTAACGCTAACTCTCTCGCCTTCAGCCCGGATGGGCATACTCTGGCGTTAGCAAACGGCGAAACGCTCCACGTCTGGGATGTGGCCAGCGGACGTGAGCTGCGAACTCAGACGACGCGGAACCTTTTGGAGGCCATCACCGTGTCTGTCGCGTTTAGCGCGGATGCGCTCACCTTGGCCTCGGGAGGCGAGGACAACACAATCAAGCTGTGGGACGTAGCTGGGGGACGTGAGCTGCGAACCCTGACGGGACACACTGAGGCTGTTGCGTCTCTCGCCTTCAGCCCGGATGGGCGCACCTTGGCGTCCGGAAGTACCGACAACACAATCAAGCTCTGGGATGTGGCCAGCGGACTGGAACTCCGAGCCCTCGCAGGACACAACAATGGGGTCCATTCCGTTGCCTTCAGCCCTGATGGGCGCACCCTAGTGTCGGCGAGCAACGACAACACGGTCAAGCTCTGGGATGTTGCCGGCGGGCGCGAGCTGGCCTCGCTCTTTGCCTTCGACCAGGGCGATTGGGCCGTTGTGGATCCCGAGGGCCGCTTCGACGCTTCCTCCAGCGGCATGGCGCTAATGCATTGGGTCGTAGGCATGGAACCGATCGATCTGGGCCAGCTAAAAGAGCGGTACTACGAGCCGGGCCTGCTCGCCAAGGTGATGGGCTTCAACAAAGAGCCGCTGCTCGACGTCAATGCTTTCGCCAGTGTCGAACTTTACCCTGAAGTGGGTCTGACAGCTCCTCAGGGAGAAGGTTGCAGGCTGGGGATTCACTTAACGAATCGAGGCGGGGGCATCGGCCGGGTACAGGTTTGGGTGAACGGAAAGGAAATGGCCGCCGATGCTCGGGGAAGCTCGCCCAGTCCCCAAGCTCAACACCTCGATCTTCCGATCGACGTCTCGAAGAGTCCGTTTCTCAAAGCTGGCCAGGAGAACACCATCGAAGTGCGCGTGTTCAACGGGGCCGGATACCTTTCCAGTCGAGGTGTCACCTCGGTCTGTAAGGCATCCGGAGAGGCTACGCTAGTGCGCCCCTCGTTTTGGGCAATCGTGGCCGGAATATCGAATTACGAGGGACGCGACATTCGTCTCCAATACGCGGGCAAAGACGCAGCGGACATGGCCCAAGCCCTTCGCCTGGGGGCTGAGCGCCTGTTCGGCGCAGATCACACTCACATTACGCTGCTGACCACCGCCCAGGCGCCCGGGGCGATCTCGCCGACTCACGCAAATTTGCAAAAGGCTTTTGAGGCTGCGCGTCAGGCCAAGAATACGGACGTCCTGGTGGTGTACCTTTCCGGTCACGGGGTGGCTTTCGGAGGTCAGGAGGGCGACTATTACTACCTGACGCAGGAGGCCCGCACGGGCGATCTGAGCGATCCTGCGGTGCGCGCTCAGACAGCAGTATCCAGCCGGGAGCTGACGGACTGGATCAAGCAGATTCCAGCCTTGAAACAGACGCTGGTGCTGGATACTTGCGCGGCCGCGCGGCTGGTGCAAAAGCTCGCCGAGAAAAAGGACATTCCATCGAGCCAGATCCGTTCGCTTGAGCGCATGAAAGATCGCATGGGGCTTTACATCTTAGCCGGGTCCGCAGCGGACGCGGTAAGCTACGAAGCTAGCCAATACGGTCAGGGGCTGTTGACCTACAGTCTGCTGTTGGGGATGCGAGGTGCAGCGCTGCGCGAGGACCGGTTTGTGGACGTCGACAAGTTGTTGGGGTTTGCGACCGACGAAGTACCCCAGCTTGCCAAGAATATCGGTGGGATTCAGCGTCCGGAAAAATACCAACCTTGCCGCCACGCCATGGATACCGAAGAGGCTTGCGGAAGCAGCGCAAGCTGGGACATTGGGCAACTCCAGGATGAAGACAAAGCTCACATTCCACTGGCGAGCCCGCGCCCTGTGTTCTTACAAGCCAACTTCCAAGACGAAGCTCAACTTCGTGACTCGCTGAAACTGGGGCAGTTGGTCGACGAAGCCCTGCGGCAAGTTTCCTCTCGTGGGCAGGAAGCCACCTTGGTATACGTTGATGCTTCGGACTTGCCTGAGGCCTACACGCTGGCGGGCCGCTATCGGGTGGAGGGCAGCACGGTAACAACGCAGGTCTCAGTGTTCAAAGGCGAAATGCAGGTCGGCAACTTTACCCTGACGGGTGAGACCAGCAACTTGGACGCACTCACTGCCGCGATACTCAGCCGAGCTGAACTCCTGACAAAGGGTCCGCAGTGACTGCCTAAGCGGTTTGTCGCGGGAAGCGCGGGCTTTCGACCGCTTGACGTGAGAAGGAGGCGTTGACCCGTTTTGGATCGCGCTTCGAAAGCAGGCTATATGAACCGAAGAGAACTCTTAAAGATCGGCCCCCTTGCCGGCGTTTCGCTCCCGATGCTGGAGAGTTGTGCCCTGGCCGCCAGCCGCATCCGCGACCCATCGCCGGACAACTCGCAAGGCGAGGCCGGCGCCTCGACGGATGCGGATACGCTGCAGTTCTGGGCCTCCGAAGTGAGAGGCCCGGAGGTGAGATCAAGAGACATCTCGGCTTCCGCTCCGGCTCGGCCCGCCTTCTTTTTCTTCGATGCCAGGAGCCACGCCTTTCGTTACGGGAGCGAGATTGGCGATGAGGGTCTGCCCGACAGAGGCGGCTTGAGCCTCATCCTAAAAGTGGACCGGATTCGGCCTTCAACAGCCGATCAGACGCGCATGCAGAATATGGAGGGTGGATCGCTGCGGATCGACGTGCAGCAGATTCAGCCACTGCCGCGATTGGCCGAGAAGCTGGCCTGGACGGCGATTGCCGGTTTCGTCGCCCAGAACAAGAAATTGCCGGGCCTGGCCGAGATGAACTTCAATCCCGGAACGGCGTGGGGCGACCTCAGCAGCATTCCGCTGCCGGGCGGTGGCGGCAAATGGACTTGGAACTTCTTCCTCAAAAAGAAAAAGAGCCGGTGGATGCAGATGATCGACATGATCCGGCAGAGCCAGAACCTGCTCATGCCTGTTTTCGGTATCGGCCTCCCGGCCATCGCCTCGACGGCCCTCGGCACCGTTGACCGCATCGTGGGCGCTATCGCTTCCACGGATCAAACCGAATGGCTCTTTCAAAGCCATGATGTCTACCTCTACGCCACCAGGTCGGCTCGCGACGCCTTCGTCGGCACACAATTGAGGCTGAAGCAGGGTTTCTACCTGGTGTTGCCGGAAAGCCACGCCGCTCGATTTGACAACGAAGCCAAGCACCTCGCGCTCGTCGAAGGACTCGTGGTGCCGAAAGGAACCCGGCCTCCGCAGGCCATTGATGCGTCGCAGGAAGTCTTGACGGAAATCACCTACCTGAGTGTCGGGGTTACGACCAGGTTGGATTGACGAGACTGGCTCCTGGACCTAGCTCGAAAAGGTCACGCCGTCAGTAATCTACTGTAACCGGTACCGACACGCCCACCTTCTTGTCCCCGCCCTTCTTCCTGCCTTCATTCAGAAGAATCGGCCCCTTGAATTTCCAGGTGGCGGCAGAGGCCGACACCAGCTCGGCGAAATTGTTGTCCTGCTGTGGAGCGCACGACCGCACCTGCCCGTCGTTGGACACCGTACAGAGCAGATCGATATGATCGCCTTTCCTGGCGCGAGCGTTTACTCCGTCCGGAAGAGTCGGCGCGGTGGCGAAGTGCACGCCTCCGAAGACAAACTGTGCCGGGACGACCGTATCAGCCCTGACGGGGTCGGTCCACACCTCTTCCGGCCGGACGACCAGGGTGATCTTAGGCTGGTCCGGTTTGAAGGCGGTGCCAGGGCCCTGCGACCGGAAGAACACAAAGTCGCCGTCTTCATGGCCGGAATCGCGAATGGTATTATACTGCGGTACCTGGTCTGACCGTCCTCCCACCTGTTCTTTGATGTAGGCGGTGAAAAGCTCGTCCGCCGAAAATTGGTTGTACTCCATCAGGTTGAGACCCTGCAACAGAGCGTTGGCGAAAACGGAGTGGTTGGCAGGATGGCCCCGCGTGTCGCCGTCAGCCACCGGCTCATCCCCGCCGCTGGACATCACTTGCCTGGACTTGCCCATCAGCATCTTTCCGATGTAGACGTTGCGCTCCAGCGGGGTGATCGTAGGAGACACGTCTCGCGTCAGCATGCCGGAATAACAACTGTCGGAAATGACCAGGACGTGGCGAGCGGGGATGGCGCGCGCCTCGCTGGTGATGTCATCCGCGATGATCCAATCGGCGGTGCTGTCACTCTCCGCGTCGGCCGGAAGCCAGTAGCCTTTGTCAGTCTCTTTGTCGTAGTGGCCGTGGCCGGCGTAGTAGACCAGAAGGCTGTCGTTATCATGCAGGGTGCGCCGGTAACCATCGAGGGCGGTCAGGATGTCGTGTCGCGTGGCGTTGCGCAACTCCGTGACATTGAAGCCGTAGCGGCTTTGAAGCACCCCTGCGATCGCGTTCGCGTCGTTAACTGGCGTCTGAAGCTTCTGGACGTGCTGATAATCGTCGATTCCGATCACGAGGGCGTAGAAGCCTCCGTGCGGTCCTTCGGACGCAGGCTGCGACGCCACAGGGGTAACCCCACGCTGCTGCGGGGCGGCTGGTGTTTGAGCGAGCAGAGTTCCGAGGCAGCACGAAAAGGCAGTGAGAACGAACGAGGTCAAAGAAAGGGCTTGAGATCGATTCCGGTTCACAAAGCACCCCCCTTGTAAACCCTTTCATGGGTGTTGATCGGCTGTTTGTGGCGCGCTACTGCAACTTGTCCTCGGCACCCGGGAGCCTGGGCCGTCTCCTGGCTGGCACTTTTTCAGTCAATGGGATGTCGTTTCGCAGCGTTGCCAGGACCAACCGGTCTTGCCGCCCGATGCTACCTGAGAGGCGGCAAAACTGAACAAAGGGCTCGTGAGTCATGCCCCGTCCGCTGAGGATGATCAACACCACCTGTGTCTTCACCGCCACTGCGCGTTCAGCCGGCAGTTTGCAGCGTTCTCTCCCCAACCCCAGTCTGCCGCCGTCCAAAACAAATTGATTCTATCACAGGACATAGCAGGAGTACAAACCACTCCGCCACCGGTGCTGTCCTAATTTGAACGTAGCGCCGCCATGTTGGCGGCTATCTGGCGGCTGCAAGCCGGCGTTACGGGTCAAATTAGGACAGTACCCGCCATCCGGGCCACCGCAAGACTCGCGATCAGCCCACATGATACTGGCCAACACAAAGTCTGAATTTGCCCTAATCGACGTCGCCCCACAACCTGCGAAATGATCGAGGCGGTATTGGCCGGACAATGTTACAGCAATGTTAAATTTACCGAAGAGTAACGGTTACAGTTGCGAAGTGACCGTTACAACTGCGGTACCGGTCAAAATTCCGTGGCACCCCGGAATGTCTAGTCTAATCAGCGATCTAACCAGTTATGTACCGGTTACAAGTAACGGAGACCGGCGGAAGCCGGAAATCCAAACGAGAAGGCGTGGGAAAAGTGAGAAACACCCGTGGTACCCCGGAATGTCAAAAGGAATCAATAGTTTCTCGAGATATGTGCCTCGCAGAGGCAGAGAAAACTGAGAATTTCGAGAAATTATGCATCGAATGGGAGATCAGATTGGTGTCAAAATTGCTCCGAAGCTCCCAAGGCGCGGGCGTATCGCTACCCAGCATTCCAGCACCGTCAGGATGTTCTCCTCCAACAGAACCAGCCCGATGGCGACGTGGCTGACCAGGTTCCCTTGCAACGTATAGCCGAACGCCCGGCCGTAGCTGAGATCGGAGATCTTACCGATGTCATGTAGAACGGCGCCGCAATAAGCAGATCCTGGCTGATCCAGAAGCAGCGGGTGCTCATAATCTCGGCCAGGCGTCAAGCAATTTACTAGGCATAGTTGCCCTTGTTAAAATCGCGGAGGTGTTCTGTGGGGAATCGAGACGGGAGACTAACGCCTCTAGAGCAGCCCGTAAGCCTCAAGAACGAAACGGAAATCTCGTCCATGCGCGCTGTCAGGCTCGCAACCTTTATGGCCAGAAATGGGCTCATCGCGACTTGCTTTGTCTGTCTCTTGATTGCAGGAACCGGCTGCGCCTATGGCTTAGACCCAAGCAAACGCCTGACCCAATACCGCCATAATGCGTGGCGAATTCAAGACGGCTTCTTTCCAGGCGGTCCAACTTGGGTCTCACAAACAGCCGACGGCTATCTGTGGGTGGGAACTTGGAACGATGCCTTCCGTTTTGATGGCGTTCGCTTCGTGGCCTGGTCGCCTCCGGCGTCGGCTTCGAATCACACCTACCTCTTCGTGCCTGCGAAGAGCGGGGGATTTTGGATCAACGATGGTCTTGGACTCAGTCATATACGAGGCAATCGCATCGTCTCGCATATCAACTTAGGGGCCCCTCCTCTTCGCATGGTGGAAGATGAAGACGCATCACTTTGGGTGACCACGCAGTATCGTCCAGGCTCTCCCGGACCGCTTTGTCATGCGACGGACCGAGAGGTGCGGTGCTTTGGCAAGGCGGATGGACTTCCGATTCAAATAGCGAATCCCATCCTTTCTGACGGAACCGGAGGGTTTTGGATTGGGAGCGACACGAGTTTGGTCCACTGGAAAGCCGGAGTGTCCGAAATCTACGAACCTCAGGCATTGAGGTCAAAGTCCGGACAAGAAGGCATTCTGGGTCTGGTGCGGGATTCCGATGATTCCCTCTGGGTCGGGATGGGGACAGCGGGACGCGGTCTGGGACTCGAGCGATTCCGCAACGGCGCTTTCGAACCATTCTCCGCGCCGAATTTCGACGATGCCAAAATTGCAGTACTCGCACTTCTTATGGACCGGGATGGAAACTTATGGGTGGGGACTTTGCGCGACGGTCTTTACCGCATCCACGGCAATACTGTCGATCATTTTGGCCTGGCCGACGGGCTGTCGAGTAATTCGGTGAACAGTTTGTATGAAGATCAGGAAGGAATTATCTGGGCCACTACTTCGAACGGCCTCGACAGCTTCTGGGAGCCGCCGGTCACGACCTACTCTGAGACCGAAGGACTGGGAGCAGGCGGAGCACTCTCTGTGATCGTATCGCATGATGGCACGGTATGGTTGGCGAACAACGGATCACTCGATTCTATTCACAACGGGACCGTTGTTTCGATAGGAATGAAAGAGGGGTTACCCGGAAATACGGTTACGTCTTTGCTGGAAGATCGTGCGGGGCATCTCTGGGTGGGCGTGGACGACGGACTCTTCATTTACGAAAACCGCCATTTCCGTTCAATTTCCGGACCCAATCGTAGCCCGATGGGGATGGTCGTCGGCATGACGGAAGATATTGACGGCAACATCTGGGCGGAATGTGCTTCGAAGCCGAGAAAGCTCGTTCGCATTCGAGATTTCAAAGTACAAGAAGAGTTTTCGGATTCGCAGGTGCCTACGGGTCACAGCCTGGCGGCTGATCCAAGTGGAGGAATCTGGCTGGGATCGTTGGATGGCAAGCTCGTGAATTTCCGAAAAGGCGCAGTTGATAGCTTTCCCATGAACCTGAAAGGTGACCCCGCGGTGCGTCAAATCGAAGTGCAACCGGATGGCTCGGTTGTAGCGGCTGCAATCGAAGATGGGCTGATCAGTTTGCGCGCTGGGGCCGTTCAGGCGGCTGAACAAACAAAATGGCCTTCCCTGCGATGGGGTCTTTGGATTCAATCGGGACGACCGCAAGAATTGGTGGCTCAGCACTCCATGTGGATACGTGAAACTGGCCGATTCAGAGATTGAGAAGTGGCGCAATAACCCTAAATCTGTGCTGCAATTCCGACTCCTTGATCACCTGGACGGCGCTCGACCGGGCAGAACTGATTTCAACCCGGTAGCGAAGTCTCCTGACGGTCGCTTGTGGTTTGTCGGCGCACTCGTCGCCCAAACCATTGAGCCCTGGAGGGTGGCAAAAGAATCGAGTGCGAGGCCGGTATACGTCGAGTCGGTAACCGCCGACCGAACGCAATATGCGGCTGACACTAACCTCAGGCTGCCAGCGCGGACCCACGATGTTCAAATTGACTACACATCGCCCAGTTTTTATATCCCAAAGAAGGTGAACTTCCGCTATCGGTTGGAGGACAACGATAGTACATGGCAAGATGCGGGTACAAGACGCCAGGCTTTCTATACCAACCTACGTCCAGGCCAATATCGATTCACCGTGATCGCCTCCAACGAGGACGGTATATGGAACATGCAGGGTGCGACACTGCAGTTCAGCATTGCACCTGCATGGTTCCAGACAATCTGGTTTCGCACCCTCTGTATGGTCGCATTCTTCGTGTTGTTGGGCGGTTTGTATCAAATGCGCCTCCGTCAGGTACGGCACCAGTTCAACCTGAGCCTGGAAGCACGGGTGAACGAGCGTACGCGCATCGCGCGAGAACTGCACGATACTCTGCTCCAGAGTTTCAACGCAGTTTTGCTCCGCTTCCAAACAGCGGCAGATTTGCTCAGTACTCGGCCAGACGAAGCGAGGCATACTCTCGACAGCACAATCGATCAAACTGCTCAGGCACTCATCGAAGGGAGAGACGCCGTGCAGCAGTTGCGGCCGACGAGCCTGGGCACCAACGACCTGGTGAGCGCCATTGGTTCACTTGGGAAAGCCCTGGCAGCCGATGGATCGAGCCGTGATGATCCAGTGTTCCACATTGGAGTGGAAGGCACGCCCCGAGATCTTCTTCCAATCACGAGGGATGAAGTCTATCGAATTGCTGGCGAGGCGCTGCGAAACGCCTTCCGGCACGCGCAAGCCCGTCAAGTCGAAGTTGAAATCCGTTATGATAGGCAGCAACTTCGACTGCGGATTCGGGACGACGGAAGAGGGATCGACCCACAACTTCTTCGCACAGATGGACTCTTCGGACACTATGGTCTACGCGGGATGCGTGAACGTGCTCAATCTTTGGGAGGCGAGCTCACGATCTGGAGCGAAGTGAATTCAGGCACTGAGATCGATCTCACTGTTCCTTCCTCCATCGCTTACACGAAGCCTGGTCTTTCCCGTTTGCGAATCCTGACGAAACGAAGACAAACAAAATCATGAATGTGAGACCGAGCCCGATTCGCATTCTCGCGGTGGATGACCACCCCATGTTCCGTCAAGGAATCGCTGGGCTCGTGGCTGCTCAATCGGATATGTGTCTTGTCGCGGAAGCGGGCAATGGGCAAGACGCGATTCAACAGTTTCGAGCCCACCATCCAGACGTAACCTTGATGGATTTGCAGATGCCGGAAATGAACGGCCTGGACGCCCTGATTGCCATTCGAGGCGAATTCCCAGACGCTCGAATCATCGTGCTGACAACCTATCTTGGAGACGTTCAGGCATTGCGCGCGTTGAAGGCGGGGGCCCGCGGCTATTTGTTAAAGACTTCTTTGCATAAAGAACTCGGGGATACAATTCGAGCCGTCCATGCAGGAAGAAAAGTACTTTCAAACGAGGTGTCCTTCCAACTTGCCGAACATGCAGGCGAGGATGCGTTGACTCCAGCAGAAATCCGAGTTCTCCGTCTGATTGCTAATGGATATGCCAATAAGGAAATAGCGGCGCGGCTGTCGATCAGCGAAGAAACGATCAAGAGCCAGGTCAGAAGCATCCTTTCAAAACTGAACGCCAACGATCGAACTCATGCTGCCATGATCGGGTTGAAGCGCGGAATCATCGAACTTTAATCCCTCAAAAGAGTGATTCAGGCCGACCTTTTTAGGCTTTCGCCTTGGGCCTTGCAGATCGATCATCTGAACCTGGTGTGCGCAGACTATTCTCATCATTTGCGCGTGGCTGGCCCGGGGTTGGACTTCTTGTGCTGCGCCTCGCTGTCGGCAGTACCTTTATCACTCGCAACATCCTTACGTTTGGGAACATCGCTGCACGGGAAATTGACTCTCTTCAGCTTGTCTTTGCAGCCCTAGCCCTTTTGCTAATCATTGGTCTGTGGACTCCCGTCGCTGCAGCGGTCATGGTCCTCCTCGAATTATGGCGAATGTTGTCACGACGCGGCGACCCCAGCGTTGAAGGCCTGCTTTGTGCTCTCGCCGTCGCAATTGCCCTACTTGGGCCCGGAGCCTGGTCGGTAGACGCCCGCCTTTTTGGATGGAAGCGCATCGAGATCGACACTCAAAAGAACAAGCGTTAACTACCTCAGAAGTGTGACGAACTTACCCTCCCAGTCTAGTGAAACCTAACCCTCGATCTAGGTTTGTCGGAAATCGGAATCGATCGCATAGTGTGCGAGGAAAGGCCGAATGAGGATCGCCGAATCGGCAAGAAGTAGCTTTCATCGAGAAGAACGAACAATGACTCACGTCATGAGGCGTTCACAACACACGATAGTCCTGGCAGTCTCGTTTTCTTTGCCGGGAAATGCGTGGACACAAAAGGAGGAACAAAATGAAAAATGACGGAAGTGTGATCAGCACGCCTCGGCATCGGCGCAGCTTTCTGAAAACCGGATTGGCAGCGGCCGGGGCGGTGACCGTGGGAACCGTCTTGCCTGCACGCTTTACGGCGGCGTCAGCGCGGCGGACGGCCTCCAACAGTGGCCTCGTTCCAGGCGATGCTGCCATGCTGAGGTTCCTGGCCGCGGGAGAAGCCCTGGAAGCTGACTTTTACGAACAATATAACGAACTGGGCGGAATCCGCGACAGCGAAGTTCCGGGAGGAAGCGGCAATGGAATCTACACCGAAAGACTGAGGCGAATCGATTCCAATTTTTCTCAATACCTTCATGACATCGCCGACGACGAGAGAAGCCATCAGAACTTCCTGAATGCGTACCTGGTCTCGAACGGAGCAAAAGCCGTAGACCTGGAACCGTTCCGCACGCTGCCGGGCAGTACCGCGACAGGATCCTCCGGAAAGTTGCGGCTTACGAACCTGATGCAGCTAACGCTGAACACCAGTTGGTGGACGCGCTATCGGAGCAGCACGAATAATCCCGACGTCAATCCAATCACTTTCCCGCAGGCGATCCCGGACCTGTTCAATGGGCAGTTCACGGCCATTCCGAGGACAGACGACGACCTGTTCCCCGACGAACACATTCAAGCAATTGCCAACACGGCGGCCTTCCATATCCCGACCGTGGAGCAAGGCGGCGGCAGTTTGCGCTTGGCGATGGCGCAAAGGGCTACAAGCGTGGAAGTGCTGCAGCTCCTCATCAGCATGGGACCCGTCGAGCTCATGCATTTTCAAACCTGGTCAAAATTGGATGGCAATGTGCCGCCGCTCACTGACCCGACAAACGGGTTAGTGTTTCCTGACCTCAACGCTTCTCCTTATGGCGGGGAGACGTACCAGACCAACCTGATCCTGCCGGAACCTTGCCCATTCATCAGCACCAGCCTGCCAGTATGTTCGGTAGTCCGTCCGACGAACACGGCCGGGGTAGCTATGGGAGCGGTCAATTTTCTGACGGCCATGGGACTCTTCATGGGTCAGTCGGATGCGTTCACCACGTTTCTAACCGATCTGGCCGAGGCTGCGGACGCCGCACAGCGCGAATGCTAGCGACTTTGCCGTTACGCTGTGGGAGTTCCGGCAAACACCAGCCCGAACTCCCACTCTATTCAATCATGCGCCTCTTTTCTGCTGCTTGCGCAGGTGGTCGAGCTTTCGGAGAGTGGATCACAAGAGAGCGAGGCGTTAAGGAGCGCACCATGTTTGAAGGACTGTTTCAACCCATGCATCTGCTGGTCATTTTGGGTATAGCCCTGCTTATCTTCGGCCCCAAAAAGCTCCCTGAGTTAGGCAAAGGGATCGGTGAAGGCATTCGTGGGTTCAAATCCGCGATCAAAGCGGAAGAAGACAAACCCGCAGCAGCCGTGTCTCCTGCCAATGATTCGGGAGTGAGTAAGAAGTGAGTTGCGGGGTTTGGAACCGAAATCATCTTTGCATTCGAGTACGACGCAGCGTCGAATGCCTTCAGGCCTGCCGTCTCAAGTGACAAGCCGCGGCAGAGACAATGGGGTTATGATACGACAGCAACGGACAACTCGTCGCTTTTGGAGATAACTCATGGAATCTCGTTCACAGTCGTCCTCGCAGTACACGCGCCGACATATCTTGAGATCCAGCGCTCTGGCGCTAGTTCCGCTCGCGATTCCTTCCGCAAAGACGTATACCTTAGATGATCAACAACTCACGACGGCGAACGGCGGTGCCGACCCCTACCCAATTCCATGGTTGGACAAGAACGGCAGTCACAACCAACCGGCAGGCCCAACCCTCGAACCCTCCCACATCTACCACTTCAAGGGTCGCGTCGCCCGCTGCAGTGCGTTCACGGGCATGGGAACCGACAATCAAGGAAATCGGCTCGCGTTCGGCAGCCCTACGACGGACTACGGAGTGATGCACGGAGAATATTGGGCGGCTCGCTCTGCTCAGCAGGGTACGTTCACACACATATGACTAACGCTCTTCCGGGGGCCGGCGGTCCCCACAAACCAAATTCACGATTTTCATCCCCCGATTGCGGCGTCAGGACTCTATTGGGTGGTTCCTGTTCCGGAGCGCGGTCTGAGCATTAGTCCGAACAGTAATATTTTCACGTTAGAAATGCGCAACGTTCCTGTAGTCGATCAGCCGCGCTGGCCTGCGTTGGATTCGATTGCGACTCCCGCACGAATGACCTTCAAGATGGTTTGGAAATCAACCAATGAGCCTGTAGAGTATGAGGACCCTTCCAAGCACTTCAGGTTCAGGGGGACTCGAGCATCGTGCCAGCTAGAGGCGCAGGTTGAGGTGCCATCTATCGGTTTTTCCTGGAAGTCCGATCCACTGAATACGTCGAAGTGCGAGTTCGCCATCATAGGAGAAGAAGTCAACGGGCGCTACTACGAAAGTTGAACTGCTGCCGGCTGGCCGGCGAAGTGGCAACCGCAGTTAATAACGGCATCCGGACTTAGGCGGAAGGGGGCCCGGCGAAACGGATTCGGGCCCCGCCTCCTAAGAAAAGCACAAGCACAAGGGAGGATCCTCATGTCTAAAACTTGGTTGGTAACTGGCAGCGCAAGCGGTTTGGGCCGCAGCATCGCTGAAGCTGTGCTCGCGTCCGGCGATCGGCTCGTAGCAACAGCCCGGGACCCTCGCCGCCTTGAAGATCTGGTGCAGAAGTACGGCGATCAGGTTCGCACCGCTCCCCTCGACGTGGCAGATGAGGATGCGGCCGGTGCGGCGGTCCAGGTGGCGGTAGCCGCTTTCGGGCGTCTCGATGTCGTCGTGAATAACGCGGGCTACGGCGATGTTGCACCGTTCGAGCAGTTGAGCTCGGAGAGGTTCAAGGCAGTGATCGACACCAACTTCTATGGTGTAGTTTACGTGACCCGCGCTGTGCTACCGGTCATGCGAAAGCAAAAAAGCGGCACCATCCTTCAGATATCCTCTGTGGGTGGCCGCCTGGCCCTTCCCGGCAGCACTGCGTACCATGCTGCCAAGTGGGCGGTTGGCGGATTCACCGAGTCGCTCGCCCAGGAGGTGGCCCCTTTTGGCGTCAAGGTGTGCACGCTCGAACCCGGAGGAATGAGGACAAACTGGGGCACTCGTGCGCACAAAGATACTCCCGACCTGCTCCCGGACTACGAACCTTCTGTCGGCGCGCTAGTCAAGGCCTTGCACTCGCTCTGGGGACAAGAGAATAGCGATCCGGCCAAGGTGGCTCAGCTCATCCTTCGTCTGGCTTCGAGCGATCGTCTGCCCGCACATCTCCTGCTGGGCAGTGATGCCGCAAAGTACGCCGGCGAAGCTGAGAGGGCTCGCGCGGCTGACGCAGACCACTGGCGAGAGATCAGCCTCTCGACCGACGTCAACGCTCCGAGAGCATTGCCGGCCTTGCGATTCTAAGCGATTGTCCGCAAAAGTTAGTGGGCGAATTCGGTAAGCATCACGTACACACGATTGCTTCGCAGAGCGCAGAGGGGCCAGCTCAGCTAGTAAAAGGGAGACCTCAAGATAACGAATGCGATTGTTTCGAAACATAAAGAAGTCCTGGGGTGCGATTCGCTGGAAGATGCTCATCATCTTTACGTTCTTCAGCGTTGTCTCCACGATTTTGATCGGGTGTCTCTCGGTAGCAGTGCTGAATGTTGTGATAAGGCGCGAGGGTGCCTACCTTATGGAAGAGCGCATAACCAAGAAGCCAGCAAGAGCATTACGACCGAGCAATGAAAGACCCTTTCGAGTCTGACAACCTCGCGCAGCGGGAAATCACAAAGGAGGAATGACCATGAGGAGAATCTCATACGGGCTGATAGTCACAATCGCAGTAGGGCTTGCCGTCTTGGGCGGCAGGAGCTTCTCCGCGCAGGACAAGTACACCCTTAGAGTGCCGAATGGGCTCGCGTTGTCTGAGTTCAGAGGTTACGAGTCCTGGCAGCTTGTTTCTATTAGTCAGGACGGAGACCTCCTTGCTGCGACCCTCGCGAATCCTGTGATGATCAAGGCCTACCAGGCCGGCGTTCCTGGCAACGGCAAGCCCTTCCCCGACGGCTCCAAACTGGCGAAGATCCATTGGAACCCCACAAAGATGGCGACCTTCCCCCAAGCGACAGTGCCGGGCACCCAGCATGACATGGACTTCATGGTGAAGGACAGTAAGAGGTTCACGGACAGCGGCGGGTGGGGATATGCCGTGTTCGAGTATAACGCTGCGTCCGACACCTTCACGTCCGGCACTCTGGCTGACAAGCCGCCGCAGGGGAACGACGCCAAGTGCGGGTATGCATGCCACACGATCGTAAAGACAAGAGATTACGTTTTCACGGATTACGGACACAGGTAAACGGTGACGAGGGTCGTCCTTCGGGCATTGTGGGATTCTGCGCAAGCGGTCAAACACTTACGTGGAGGAGCTGCCATGAAAACGAAATCCTTTCTTGCTTGTTGCGGTTGCAACGCTGGCTGGCCTTCAGTTTGTGGTCAAGAACTCAGTAAAGTACGCTGCGACGATTGGGGGTTCACCGAGCTCAGAAATTGCCCGGCATATGTCCGTGAATGGATCACGAGGGAGCGGGGCAGCTAGTTTCTGGAGTGTCTAGGAGAGAGATACACGCAACAGAACTCTGTGAGCAGAACAACCATCAACAGCACGTCAAGAAGTGGCAGACGAACTCTAACGGGAACAAGGAGACGGTATGAGCACCATCACAACGAAGGACGGCACGCAGATCTACTACAAGGACGGGGGGAAGGGCCAACCGGTGGTCTTCAGCCACGGCTGGCCCTTAAGCGCTGATGCTTGGGAAGACCAAATGATTTTTCTTGCCGATCATGGCTACAGGTGTGTCGCCCACGACCGCCGGGGCCATGGCCGGTCGAGCCAACCGTGGGACGGAAACGAAATGAACACTTATGCCGACGACCTTGCGCAGCTCGTCGAAACTCTTGGCCTTAAAAAAGCCATCCACGTGGGCCACTCGACCGGAGGAGGCGAAGTCGCACGGTATATCGGTCGTCACGGAACAGAACGCGTTGAGAAGGCCGTCCTTATCGGTGGGGTTCCGCCTATAATGCTGAAAACTGCCGCAAACCCGGGCGGTACACCACTGGACGCGTTCGACCAGATTCGTGCAGCGGTCCTCGCTGATCGTTCGCAATTCTGGAAAGATCTCAGCGCTCCGTTCTACGGCGCCAACAGACCCGGAGCCAAGGTTTCGCAAGGGCTTCGTGATTCCTTCTGGATGCAGGGCATGCTTGCGGGTCACAAGGCGGTTTATGACTGTATCAAAGCTTTTTCCGAAACTGATTTCACCGAGGATCTCAAGAAGTTCGATGTACCCACGCTAATTCTCCATGGCGACGACGACCAAATAGTTCCCATTGCCGCATCTGCACTTCTTTCTTCGAAGATGGTCAACGGAGCAACACTTAAAGTCATCCCGGGAGCACCACATGGTATGTGCTCGACCCTCAAAGACCAAGTCAACCGAGAACTCTTGTCTTTCTTTCAACGGTCAGCAGTGACTGCAGCCTGACCTGAGGCGAAAGTAGCCGATGAAAATGTTTTGATGGTGGTTTCTTTCCTCCTTTCCTCACGCGCTCTTGTTCGTCCGCCCAACCACTTGATAGACTCTGAGGCGCCTGACGATCAATCCGAGGGACCAAACCGGAACACGCTAGCCTTGGTTAGGTATTCCGGCGCTGGCCCGATGGCCGAGAGACCGATAAAAGATCACTAAGAGGGAGAACCAATTTGACCGATCAAAGAAAGCTGCAGACGGCAAGTATCGAAGGGCGGGCAACGCGATTTGCGCGGTCTGTTGTGTTTACCCTGGCCGTCGCCCTGGCTATGGTTGTGCCGGCGAAGGCACAAGGACCGTTCCCGCTCAAACAGGGTGACCGCGTGGTGTTCTACGGCGACAGCATCACCGACCAGCGGCTTTATACCACATTCACGGAGACCTACGTCGTGACCCGCTTTCCGGGTCTTCATGTATGGTTCGTCCATTCCGGAGTGGGCGGCGACCGCGTCACGGGCGGGTGGGCCGGCGGCATTGACCTCCGGCTTCATCGCGATGTGATCGCCTATAAGCCCACGGTGATGACCATCATGCTGGGCATGAACGACGGGAGCTACAAGGCATGGGACGACGCCGTTTTCAAGACCTATTCGACGGGATACCAGCACATCATCGACACCATGAAGCAAGCCGCACCCGGCATCCGAATCACGGTCATCCAGCCCTCGCCTTACGATGATGTGACGCGGCCACCCAACATCGCGGACGGATACAACAAGGTGATGATTCGCTATGGTCAGTTTGTCAAAGAACTCGGAGAACGCGAAGGCTTGACGGTGGCCGACCTGAACACACCGGTTGTGGCGATGCTCGAAGAGGCCAAGGCAGCGGACCCTGACCTTGCTCAGAAGATCGTGGGGGATCGGGTTCACCCCGGTCCTGGCGGTCACTTAATCATGGCGGAGGCACTGCTGAAGGCCTGGAATGCTCCGAAGACGGTAGCCGCCGTGGAGATCGACGCGGCCGCCAAGACGGTGACCCACACCGAAAATGCGAAGGTGACCATGCTCCGCGCCGGTAACGGACTCTCCTGGACGGAGACCGATGGCGCCCTGCCATTTCCCCTGGCCCTCGACGGTGATGATAAGGCCTTCGCGTTGGCAGTCCATAGTTCGGACTTCGTCGAAGCCCTGGACCAGGAGCCATTGAAGGTCACCGGTCTCACATCGGCGCGCTACCAGTTGAAAATTGATGGGGACAGGGTGGGGGAGTTCACGAACGGACAACTGGCTGCAGGCCTCAATCTAGCGTTGTTGCCCACGCCGATGGCGAAGCAGGCCGCTAGAGTTCATGACCTGACGATCAAGCACAATGACGTCCATTTTGCGCGCTGGCGGGACGTACAGGTGGATTTGGAGGACCACGAGACGGCACCTGCAAGCGGCACGGCTCACTACCAGTTCCCGAGCGAGCAGGCAGCCGTCGATGCGTTGGACAGGCTGGAGGAAGAGATCGTCCAGCAGCAACGGGCAGCAGCGCAACCCAAGACGCGGCGCTACGAACTGTTGCCTGAATGAGCTTGGTTTCGTGGACGACCCGTGTAACAGGTAAGCCTGCCGTTGATGTCAGCGGAGCGGGAGGGAGCACTCGTCACTGAAACGATGGAGGTACGAATCGATGAGTGTGGGAAAAGGCTTTGCGGATCGTTATCTAACTCACGAGGAAACGAGCCAGGTCCTGCAGGAGGGGCTGGGCACGCTCGCCCTGGATGGCAAGCGCGTGCTCGTGATTATTCCCGACGGCACGCGCACCATGCCCATGCCGTTGATGTATGACCTGTTCGAGGCTCACCTTGCTTCGCGCGTGGCCGCCCTCGATTACCTTGTGGCCCTGGGCACGCACCCGATCATGAACGACGAACACCTCAGCAAGTTGGTGGGCCGGCCGGTGCAGAATGGACAATGTGGCAAGACCCACGTCTTCAATCATCATTGGGAAGACCCGCAGAACTTTGTGACTTTGGGTGTAATCTCTGCGGCCGAAATCGGCGAGCTTACAGGTGGATTGTTAGCGCAAGAGGTGCCCGTGCGCCTCAACAAGCTGATCCACGATTATGACCAGCTCATCATCTGCGGCCCGGTCTTTCCCCATGAAGTCGTCGGTTTTTCGGGCGGCACCAAGTACTTCTTTCCGGGCATCGCCGGGCCAGAGATCATCAACTTGACCCACTGGTTCGGCGCTCTGATGACCAGCTACAAGATCATCGGTTCCGGTTACACACCCGTGCGCGCCATCATCGACCGCGCGGCGGGTATGATCGACACTCCCGCAGCCTGCTTCGCGCTGGTAGTGACCCACGAAGGGCTGGCGGGGATTTACTTCGGCTCGCCGCAGGAGGCATGGAAATCCGCCGCGGCACTCTCGGCCCAGAAGGATATCATCAACGTGGAGAAGCCCTACAAGCGGGTGCTTTCCGTAATGCCCCGCCTCTACGACGATATCTGGACCGCCGCCAAAGGCATGTACAAAATGGAACCCGCTGTCGCCGACGGGGGCGAGGTGGTGATCTTTGCCCCACACATTACAGAGATCAGCTACACGCACGGGGCCTTGATTGAGGAAATCGGCTATCACTGCCGCGACTATTTCCTGAAGCAGTGGGACAGGTTCAAGGGCTACCCCGGCGGAATCCTGGCGCACTCGACGCACCTCAAAGGACTGGGCACGTACGATGCGCTCACCGGCACGGAGACCGACCGCATTCAAGTGACCTTGTCCACGGCCATTCCGGAAGAGCGCTGCCGGCGCGTCAATCTCGGTTACCTTGATCCCTCCAGCATCCGCCTCCTGGAGTGGGAAGGCCGTGAAGATGAAGGCGTGCTCGTGGTTCCCCGCGCCGGCGAGATGCTTTACCGCGTCAAAGACCATTCAGAACCACCTTATCCAGGTCGTGGCACTGCCGGCGATTGAACCGCCGGTGTATAGGGAACTAATGGAACCGCGCTACAGCGACAGAAGCAGGATCTTCCAAGCCCATGCCCTCTCTGAAGGCGGACAGTCGGGCAGGAGATCCCGCGCAGGCAGCGTCAGAATGGGCCGCCTTACTGCTCAATTAAGGGCTCTGAATACGGATATCCGAATCAAGCTCACCAGTCTGTTTTCTATGGTTATCCTCCCGCTTGGCTTTGCGCACGCGCAAGGGACCGTGCCCACGTTTCAGCAAACCATCGGACAAGGTTCCTATCTCCTGGTCGGCCGTGATCCGGCACGACGGGGAGTCACTACGATCCCCACAGTGCTCGTTCCGCTCAAGCTCTCTTTTGAGGCAAAGAAGGCCCGCGGAAAGCCCTTCGTGATGGACGCTTCCCCAGACGTGCGGCGTGTTCTCCGATCGCCCATCTTCTCCGATTTCGCCTTTGCTGCCGGCGGCGACACGCAATACGTCGATGCCATGCTCCGCACCACGTTCCCCAAGGCTGATGAGTGGCACACGCTGCTCGGTAAGCCCGAAGTGAAGCCTGTGGAGATCACCGTGCCCGCCGGCTACGGCTACGTTCTTACCTCAAGGAAAACCGGCAGCGCCCTCGGCGTCGTCGACGTGCAGTTTCTCCAAAAGGAGCTCTTTAGGCGCCTGGCCAAACAGGAAGGCAAGCTTGTCGTGGCCCTCGCGCATAACATGACTTATTACGCCGATGGCGACGCAACGGAGTGCTGCTCTTGGGGAACTCACGGCGTCGACTCCGCCACCGGAAACTCCTTTGTGCTTAGCTCATATCTTCGCGCCGCACCCGCCATTGTCGAAGACGAAGACGTCCAGCCGCTCACTCAGCAGTTGGCGGAGTTCATCAACGATCCCCTGCATGATCCGCTGTTCTCCGGCGGCCGCAATGTAAAGGCTCCGGGAAACGTCTTCCCCAGATGGTCGCGTCCCGCCTCAATGCGTCCGGGCGACCAGGGCGCCTGTGGTGGCGCCGGTGTTGCCTCCGCGTACTTCCTGCTCGAACCCACCGATACGAACCCCAAGAACAATGTGCCCGTATCGAGGGCCTTTGCCGTTCGTGTGCACGGAGCCACCTATCACCTCCAGAACGTGGCCCTGCTGCCCTGGTATACCGGCACTTCGGAAGAACTCGGCATCACTTACAGCTTCCCGGACACGCGGACGCTTGTTGATCCAGCCCAGCCGTGCCCGGCACGCGGCGGACCTTCTGGCACAATCGCCGGCTCGACGGCGCCTCCCGAGCCCACAGCCGCACCGATTCCGGTGAGCGGCTCGCCGAACGGCCATCGTCTCATCGGCTACTGGGTAGGCTATGGCGCCGCGGGTTCCACCTTGCCGCTCCGGGAGGTTTCGCCGCAGTGGGACGTCGTCATCGTTGCCTTTGCCACACCCGATGGGAGCGCCCCCGAAGGAACCCTGCTGTTTCGAACGCCGGCGGGGCTTGATACGGAGCAATTCAAGGCTGAAATCGCCGACCTCAAAGGCCAAGGCAAGAAGGTTTTGATTTCCCTGGGTGGCGGCGGCCAGTACTTCTCACTGGCCGACCCGGCCCATATTCCGAACCTCGTTTCGTCCGTGACTCGCATCGTCACCGAATACGGGTTCGACGGTATCGACCTCGACTTCGAAACGCCTTCTCTCGCACTCAACCCCGGTGATACCGACTTCAGGCATCCTACCACTCCTTCCATCGTCAATCTCATATCTGCCCTTCGCCAGTTGCACGATCATTTCGGCCCTGGCTTCATGATCAGCCTGGTGCCTGAAGGCACCCAGATCCCCGCCGGCTACTGCAGCTACGGCGGCCAGTTTGGCTCTTATCTGCCCATTGCCTACGCCATCCGCGATATCCTGTCCTTCATCGATGTGCAGGACTACAACACGCCGCCCCTTGAAGGCCTCGATGGCGAGATCTACCAGGCAGGCTCCGTTGACTATCACGCGGCCATGACAGAACTCCTCCTCAGAGGCTTCAACGTCGGAGGCGATCCGCAACAGTTCTTCCCGCCGATGCCGGCCGATAAAGTTGCCGTCGGCTTCCTCACCGGAGATACCACGCCCACCATCGTAAGTCAGGCATTGGACTACCTCATTACCGGCAAGGCTCCCGCCGGGAGTAGCTACAAGCTGCGCCAGCCCGCGGGTTACCCTGGCATGATCGGCGCCATGTTCTGGACGATCGACGCGGACCGCCGCGGCAACTATAACTTCTCCAACGTCGTTGGTCCTCAACTTCACGGGTATCCGCATCTATAGGTGTCCCAACCCGGCTAGAAATCGTATATCACCGAGTTCAGAACCCTCTTGTTGGGCGCACCGATATGGACGTCGATCCCTTCCTCACGCAAGCGATGATAGGGGTACCAGGTATCAAGCGATTCAGTTGCATCGCCAGCTACCAGCAGGACGCAGGGCATGGCGCAAAACCTCCTGAAAGTGATGCGATATGATCTGATCCCAAGAATCGCGATTGGCCGAAAGAGGCTGGTAACGCTCAAGGGGGCAACAAGGGTGGGCGGTAGGATCAGCAATGAACCTGGAGTTGAAGGACGAGATTTTCCCAGCAAGTGTAACACCATACCTCCGACGCCATTCGCTGCAGAATTTCTCAAAAATCCCAATTGTCTCTCCCCAAACTTGCCACATAACTCTCCAAACCCTTCATGGCTTTGGACATTCCGGGCTGCTACTTGCGTTTCTCACTTTTCCCATCTTTCTCTTCAGGCCTCACCGGCAGGCGGCTGGCTTTCTCACCTGTAACCGCCACATAACTCCGTACACTACTGATTGCATTGCACATTCCGGGGTGCAACCTGACTTTTCGTCTCACAGCCGGTGTAACCGGTACTTTTCCAACTGTAACCGTAACTTTGCCGTCGCGGCGCTCTGCCACGCCCCCGTTGTAACATTGCTGTAACATTCGGGCCAGAGCGGGCTCCCTGATTCCCGGCCTGGAAGGGAGCGATAAAACTTCTCAGCCTGGCACCCCGGCTTCTACATAGCACCATCGCGGCGAATGGTCAAGCTATTTCCACCGACCGTCCCCTGGCCACTGTAGCGTGTAAATGTAGCCTACTATCTGAAGCCCCCTCCGCCCGATGCGCGTATCCAAGATTGTCCAAATTCCCGGCTGAGAGGGAGCGCCACTTTCGAGAGGCAATCATGCTCTGGCCGGCGCCGGGCACCCTTCCCTTCTGCCGCTCCGCAGGCCTGATCGACCGCGATTGTTGGATCCAATTCCAATCTAGCCTGCATATCTCACCGGGATTCGAAAAGGGCGAGGCTTCAGCCCCGCCGAATCCTGCGAAATCGTGGCTTTTGTGTTCCGCTCTCGGCGCAGCTTGCCGTTAGCAAGCTGCGCCGAGAGCGGAACACGTCAAATATCAAACCGACGTTGTAACGGCGGGGCTGAAGCCCGCCCTTTTCGAATCCTGGTGGGATATGCAGTGCAGGCAGTGCAGGTTCAGTGCAGACACCGCTTGCGATCTGATGACCCTCCTGCTATACTGGAGTGTCATGCGGAACCACGCTCTATCATCGTCGCCCTCATTATCGTTGCTGAGTGGTTACCTCAGCTATCCAAGGGCGGCGTGTGAGACGGGCTGAACCAAGTTCGCTTTAACGGAAGTTCTCACAAAGGCCGCCCCTAAAAGGGCGGCCTTTCTGTTTTATGGGGTGTGACCGGCATTGGCGACTGGAACGGGCTGTAACCCCGTGCTCGCTTGCGAGCGGCAGGTTGGAAACCTGCACACCCCACCAAAGTTTTGGGGGCATGGTGTAACTGGCAAACACGGTAGCCTTAGGAGCTACTTTTGAGGGTTCGAATCCTTCTGCCCCTACCAAGTTCGGGGGACGTATGAGTTCATCACCTGAATCTGACAGTTCGAAGCGGAGAGGTGGCCGAGTGGCAAGGCACCGGTTTGCTAAACCGGAGTCCGGGTAACACCGGCGCAGGTTCGACCCCTGCTCTCTCCGCCAAAGGGAGAGCGCCGCTGAGTGGCCGGCAAGCGGTCCCGAAAACCGTGGTCGGGTAACACCGAGGGGTTCGAATCCTCCGCTCTCCGCCAAACTTCCCGCCGTAGCAGAATTGGCAAATGCAGCGGCCTCAAAAGCCGTGTTATCTGTTGGTTCGATTCCAACCGGCGGGACCATAATATTTTGCTTGCTTTTTTGTCTAAGACACGTATAAAATCAAGTTTCCGCGGGCGTGGCCAAGTGTTTAAGGCGTCCGTCTTGTAAGCGGAAGATCGCTGGTTAAAATCCAGCCGTCAGCTCCAGAGGTTGAAAATTCAAGTGCTCAGATTCCCCAAAGCCGACACCAAGTGCGAACGGCAATTCAGGCCGTGCAGCATATTTGTGTGCGCCAACTGGCAGCATCGCGTCGGTACCAATCCCATCATGGCGACGAATCCAGGGCGCGGAGGCGGCGGGTAGAGTCCAGGCACAATCAGGATTCTAAGAAGGCCCGCCGTAAAAAGCGGGCCTTTTTTATTGCTCTTTGACAATTGAAAGACACGTACCACGGGAGCATGGCGTAGTGGTAGCGCGGCGGCCTCCAGATCCGCAAGCGAGGGTTCGATTCCTTCTGCTCCTGCCAAGGCGCGGTAGCCAAGTGGGAAGGCGGCTGTCTGCAAAACAGTCCATCGCCGGTTCGATTCCGGCCCGCGCCTCCACGGTGGTCAGCACTGGTGTGCGGGCGGGCCTTATAAGCCTGTAACTGCCCCAGATCAGGGTGCACGGCAGAGTTCGATTCTCTGGACCACTACCAAGTTTCGGCCCCGTCGTTCAAAGGATAGGACACAACGCTACGAACGTTGAGATCGGGATTCGAGTTCTCGCGGGGCTGCCATTGCGGGCGCGTGCGGCCAATCGGATGGGCCACCAGCCTCCTAAGCTGGCTCGATGTGGGTTCGAGTCCCACCGCGCCTTCCATGCCGGGCTCATCTAACGGCAAGATGTGCGCCCGATTAGCGCAACATCGGGGTTCAAGTCCTCGGCCCGGTACTACTTCTGGGTGGTTCAACGGTAGAACGCGCGGCTGTTAACCGCGAAATGGGGGTTCGACTCCCTCCCCAGGAGCCAGATTGCGGGGCCAAGATGTTACCGGCGGCATACCCGCCTTTTAAGCGGAGAAGTCCGGGTTCGAATCCCGGTGGCCCCACCATGCTGCGATAGCTCAGTGGTAGAGCCGCTGATTCGTAACCAGCAGACCGGAGTTCGATTCTCCTTCGCAGCTCCACGGTGACTGAACCCAAACGGTGCGGGACCTGACTGTGGATCAGGTTTTAGCGGGTTCGACTCCCGTCAGTCACCCCAGGATTCGGCCCTGTGGCGCAGAGGAATAGCGCGGCTCCCTCCGAAGGAGCAGGTCGTCGGTTCAAATCCGACCAGGGCTTCCAGTCGGCGTAGCTCAGTGGCAGAGCCCATCCTCGGTAAGGATGAGACTCGGGTTTGATTCCCGGTGCCGGCTCCATCCGGGCGGAATTCGAGAGGCAGAATACCTGACTCTTAATCAGGCAGGTGAGGGTTCAAGTCCCTCTGCCCGGACCAGGTTTTGCCCTGTTAGCTCAGAGGCGTTATGAGCAAGTCTCTTACAAAGACGAGGCCGCAGGCTCGCAATCTGCACAGGGCACCACGGGGACGTAGTGACAACGGGAACACACCTGGCCTGCACCCAGGGAATAAGGGTTCGATTCCCTTCGTCTCCACCAGTTTTGAGCGGGGTTAGCTTAGCGGCAAGGCGCGACGTTGCCAACGTCGAAACGGCGGGTTCGACTCCCGCACCCCGCTCCAGGCGGCGTTGGTATATGGGGTGTGCCCCGGCCTTCCAAGCCGGAGAAGCGGATTCGATTTCCGCACGCCGCTCCAAGTTTCGGGGTGTAGCTGGACGGTCGAGCTCATGCCTTGGGGACATGCGTACGGAGTTCAATTCTCCGCACCCCGACCATCGGGAAGTGGCCTAGTGCTTAAGGCGCCTCTTTCGGGTAGAGGAGATCGCGGGTTGAAATCCCGCCTTCCCGACCAGATTATGCGGAGTAGACTGGAGTGGCTCCAGCTTGGTCTCATAAGCCAAAGACGCGGGTTCGATTCCCGCCTCCGCGACCATATTTAGACAGGGAGGTGACCCATGACATAGGGAGGAAAACCTTATGTCTCGAAGTTACCGAAAGCCCTACGCCGCCGTTTGTGGCGTTGCCTCGGCTCGTTACGACAAAACGCTCGCTTCCAGGGGTGTGAGGGCCAGGCAGAACTAATCTCTCGTTGGCGTGGTGGATTGGGATGACTACCTGGTTCCTCACCGGTTCGAGTGCACGCACAACGAAACCTATAGCTGGAGCCGGGATGGAGGGAAGCACCTTTATCATCCAGACGAACGCAAAGGCGAGTGGTACCTGGACTGGTACGAAAAGTTGTGCAGGAAATGAGTTTGTCCTCATCGTCCAGCGGCCAGGATGCTCGGTTCTCAGCCGGGCGACGCGGGTTCGAGTCCCGCTGAGGATACGGGCAGTTAGAGGAGCCAGGCCGTCCTCGGAACCCTGTCACGGTTCAGATCGCGGGTTCGAATCCCGTACTGCCCGCCATGATTCGGAGTGGAAGACGAAGCGGCCGAGTCCTCCGCCTTTCAAGCGGAGCATTAGCGGGTTCGAGTCCCGTCCACTCTACCAGGGGCGCGTCGTCCAACGGATCAGGGCCGAGGTCTTCTAAACCTCAGACGGCGGTTCGACTCCGCCCGCGCCTTCCACTTTAGAGGGAAATAGCGATGAGCGACACTCTTGTTCTCGACACCCAGGGCTTTCCGGTCACCTTCGTGTCTTGGCAGCGGGCCGTGAACCTGCAATGGCAGGATCGCGCCGTGGTGGTGGCCGAAGATGCGGAACGCATCCTCCGTTCGCCGTCTTTCGAGATGGGGCTGCCACGCGTCATCAAGCTGCGGAACCACATCAGCCGGAAGCTGCGGCTGAAGGTTCCGATGACGCGCCGCAACATCGCCATCCGCGACTACAGCTCGTGCCAGTATTGCGGCGTGCTTCTGGAGACCCCTGACTACACCATCGATCATGTGCTGCCACGGACCCGGGGCGGAAAGTCCGAGTGGACGAATCTCGTGTTGGCGTGCGTCCACTGCAACAAGCGGAAGTCCGACAGGCTGCCGCACGAAGCGGGACTGACGCTCAGGGAGAAGCCCATCGAGCCCAACCAATTCGATCCACGGTTCAACTTCAGGCTGCATATCAAGGTGCTGCGGCCGGAGTGGTCGGATTACAAGGCGTACATTTACTGGAACATTGAGTTGGAGAAGTAACCCAAGTGAGCTAGTGCGGTCATAGCGCCCGTCTGAAGAGCGGGAGAATGGCGTTCGACTCGCCAACTTGGGACCACTCCGGCCTCGTCCAATGGTAGGACGGCTGATTCTGAATCAGTTAATCCTGGTTCGACTCCAGGGGCCGGAACCACTGCAACATCAGCGAGTTAGTTAGACCACCGGAGCGTCGCACTTGCGCTTAGGCAGGGCTGAGTCCCATGTATTCAAAGGGTATTCCGCCCGACTCCACACCATTTCGACTGGCTTTCCCACCTCATTTTCGATCGCCAGCCGCGGCGAAACGATCAACGCTTGAAGGAAGCCGCAGAGCTCGTCACGAGGTTCACGGCCGAGCCATAGGTGTAACGATTTGACGCGTGATGCCACTACACAAGGGGGTGCCCAGCGGAAACGGTTATCGACCGGTGGAAGCCACGTGACAGCCGTCACTGTGCCCCTTCCTCGCAGCGGGTAGGATAACCGTGAAGCCGATCTTTGAAAACCGCCAGCAATGAGTGCAGACCGGCCGCACTCGTTCGGTGTGCCCACTAAATCCTGGAGACCAAGAAAGGGGTATCAATGCCACAGCGAACAGATCTTCGCATTTGCTTTGACCGCGTCATCCCGAACAAGTATCAACCCGCGAGGTCGACCATGGGTCGGATCGCAACCGCAAACTACATCGCCGCCGTGCAGAAGGCGGCGCGACTGGCGGCCCCGCCATCCGCCAAAGTCTCATTGTTCCAGCATGTGAGCGCCCTCCAACCCCTGGGAACCCTCAGCGCCTCAGACCCCGTAGCCGTTGCGCGGATGGCGCTGATTGACCTCAAGAAATGGGAGAACGGCCGCACCCTGCATTGCCACTTCTTAGACGGAGACGACTTCCAGCAAGGAAAAGTGAAGGATAAGGCCAACATCTGGTCCGACTATGCCAACGTCACGCTCAATTTCGTGGACGACCCGGGCGCCGAGGTTCGCATCTCGTTTCAGGCAGATCCCGGATCGTGGTCAGCGGTCGGCACAGACTGCCTGATCACGGAATATTTTCCTCAATACCAGCCCACCATGAATTTCGGGTGGCTGAGGGACGACACCGAGGACGAAGAGTACGAGCGCGTAGTGGTGCATGAGTTCGGGCACGCCCTGGGATGCATTCACGAGCATCAAAGCCCCAACGAGAACTTGAAGTGGAACACCGACGCAGTCTATAAGACGTTTTCCGGACCTCCCAATTATTGGAGCAAGGACGACATCGATCACAACATCCTGGAAAAGTACTCGCCGCAGGGAATCAGCGCCACGCGTTTCGATATGGATTCCATCATGCTCTATCAGTTCGACGGCTCGCTGTTCCTTGATGGCCAAGGCACGCCGCTGAACACCCATCTCTCCGACCAGGACAAGCAGATGATCGGGCAGATGTATCCGAAACAGGCGACGGCCGTCGCATCGGCTTAGCAGGCTGTCATCGAGTCGTGCGGCAGGAGTGTCTGTGCCACCCGTGACACAGGCACTCTTGCCTGTGCTGCGTGCCCAACACCAGCATGTCGAAGTTCGCGGACGGCTGGTGAAGGCAACTAAGAATTCTGCGAGGGGTCTATCTATGGAACGCATATTAAAAGTATTCTGCACGGCTAGCGATCGGGCGGAACTCGCTAAGAGGTATGAGGTCATCGAGAATTACGAGGCTTTCGCTCTGGCCAGAGTGAAAGAGGCGGACGTTGCGCGCCTCTCGCGCAAATACCTTGTCGAGGATGTCACTCCCCTTTATACCGTCCGTGTGGGCGACCGCAGCATCAAGACCTCCCCTTCACCCGCCGGCCGGCGGGCGGCGCGCGCAGCCGGCCAAGAGGAGAAGCCACTCTCCCCAGGACCTCACCATTATCTGGTCCAATTCCGCGGCCCGATCAGGGAGGAATGGCTGAAGGCCGTCAGGAAAGCAGGCGGAGAGCCTCGCATCCTCTATCAGGCTTTCACCTACGTGGTGCGGGCCGACCGGAGGTCGCTGCCGCGGATTTCGGCGCTCCCCTTCGTGCGCTGGGTCGGCCACCTACCTCACTGGGCGCGCGTGGCCACCAGCCTCCGCGGCCGCCGCAAGCTGCTTGACACCACGGCTCCCCTGTCGCGCACCCGATTGCTTCCCAACAGTTACACGGTGGAGTTTTTCGGCGCCGACGACCTGGCCCAGGGCCTGGCGGCGGTCAAGCGCCTGAAGCTTGACATCGTGAGCAAAAATCCGAAGGCCAAGCTCCTCGTGGTTCACGCGGACAGCGGTGAAGCGGCGCGCCGCAAGCAGATTGAGGCCCTGTCCGCCATTCACGGCGTGCGCTCCGTCCGCGAGCGCAGCCTCAAGCGCACCTGCAACAATATCGCCGCGGGCATCATGGGCACAGCCGCCACCCTAGGCAATTCCGGCCTCAACCTTAGCGGCCAGGGCGAACGCGTGGGAGTGTGCGATACGGGCCTCGACACCGGCGACCCCGCTACGATTCATCCCGACTTCGCAAAGCACATCGCCTGGATCAAGAGCTACCCCATCACGTCAGACTTCGACAAGTACATCACCAATCCCGGGGGCGACGATGGCCCTGCCGACCTCGACTCGGGCCACGGCACCCACACCTCGGGTTCAGCAGTCGGCAGCGGTGTGGCGAGCGCCGGTCTGCCCCAACTCGCCGCCCCCATTCGCGGTCTTGCTTACCGGAGCCGCCTCGTCTTTCAGGCCGTCGAGCAGGAGATGAAGTGGAAGAACCCAGGATCCTTTCCGGGCCAGGAACGTTATCTCCTTGCCGGCATCCCGCTGGACCTCGGCACCCTTTTCGGGGACGCTTATAAAAAGGGAGCGCGCATCCATTCCAACTCCTGGGGCGGAGGTGACCCTGGCGCCTACGACAGCCAGTGCGAGCAACTCGACGGCTTCGTATGGGAGCACAAGGATTTTTGCATTGTGGTGGCGGCTGGCAATGACGGCACGGACAAGGACGGCGACGGGAAGATCAACCCCATGAGCGTCACCTCGCCCGGTACCGCCAAGAACTGCATTACCGTGGGAGCGTGCGAGAATCGCAGGCCTGACTTCAACAAGGAGACTTACGGAGCATGGTGGCCCAGCGACTTTCCTGTGGCGCCGTTCAAGAGCGATCCGATGTCGGACCAACCTAACGAGGTTGTGGCCTTCAGCAGCCGCGGGCCTACTCTCGACGGACGCATCAAGCCCGAGGTGATCGCCCCCGGCACCTTCATCCTCTCCACGCGCTCCACGCAAATCGCCCCCAACAACACCGCCTGGGCCGCCTACGTTCCCAGTAAGCTCTACTTCTTTATGGGCGGAACCAGCATGGCCACTCCTCTGACGGCGGGAGCGGTTGCGCTGGTGCGCCAATTCCTTCGTACCAGCGCCGGCATTAAAAAGCCGACGGCTGCCCTGCTGAAGGCCGCCCTGATCGCGGGCGCTACTCGCTTGCGCGGGTACGCGCCCAAGACCGCTGTCGCCGACAATCACCAGGGCTTCGGGCGCGTCAATCTCGATGCCGTGTTGGCGCCGGCCGCCCCCGCTTCGGTGCGGTTTCTCGAAGTAAAGCCCGGCCTGCGAACCGGGGAACTCCACAGCGTCGACGTCGAGGTGAAATCCTCCCAAACGCCCCTCCGAGTGGTGCTGGCTTACACCGATTATCCCGGGCGCGCATTGGTGAACAATCTCAACCTCATCGTCCACAGCCCATCCGGCAAGGATTACGCCGGCAACTCCGCGGTGGACAGCACCAACAATGTGGAGGTGGTGCACGTCGCCAAGCCCGCGGCCGGCCTGTGGCAGATTCGCGTCGTCGGATCGAACGTGCCCCAGGGGCCGCAGGACTTTGCCCTGACGTATCTGGCAGGCCTGTAGGCTCCAGGACCGGCTCACAACGCCCACGGACTTGGGAGGGAGGAACACATGCCTCACGATTTCGATCCCGGTTATGAAGCTGAGCCGTTCCGCACCCTGTGCCAGGATTATCCGGAAGCCGACGTTTACCCTGTCAAGCAGTTTCGCGTCGAGTGGGGACCCATCTTCCACCGCGGCCGCCTGGACGGCTCGGCGCGAGTGCTGGTGATTGGGCAGGACCCCGCGCAGCACGAGAGCGTGGTCCGGCGCATCCTGGTGGGAGAGGCCGGGTGGCGCATCCAAGGCTTCCTCGCCAAGCTCGGAATCGACACCAGCTATGTGATGGTGAACACGTTCCTCTACAGCGTCTACGGGCAAGTCTCGTCCAAATACCAGAAAGCCGCCGCTCTTCTCGACTACCGCCATCGCTGGCTAGACGCGCTCATTCTGGGACAGAAAATTGAGGTGTCGGTGGCCTTGGGCAAACTGGCGGACAAAGCTTGGCAGGCGTGGAAAGCGACATCCCACGGTAAGACAGTGAACATTCCCTACGCCAAGATCACTCATCCCACGCAGCCCGAAAGCTCGTCCAAGGGAGACAAAACCAAGTTGGCCGCGGCCGTCAAAGCCATGCTTCAGAACTGGAACGCGGCCCTGCAGCAGCTTAAGCCAGCCGTGCTTCATCCCGACACGCCGCGGCCGCTGGTGCTTTACGGGGATCAATTTCAACCCGGCGACCGCGTCCAGATTCCCGAGGTGGACTACCCAGCCGGGCTCCCGACGTGGATGCGGGAGCAGGACGGATGGGCGACGCGCGTGGGCGCCGACCCGTTGAAGAAGCGCCGTAACCTCACCGTCACCGTGCCCAAGGGTTCCGTGCCGTCCTGAGAATCGGGCCGAGGCGCGGCGATTTGCTGAAGAGAGGAGCTGGACACTCCATGCCGGCAAAAACCCCAATCGATCCTCTGCAAGGGCCTCCGCTTGCCCTGGCGGGGCGCGTCGTGGTGATGGACGAAGCCTTGACGGTGATTCCACACGGAGTCCTTTACATCGCCAAGGGCAGCATCGTTGGGCTTGAGGAGGCCTCCGCACCGCCCCCGGCCGGCTTCGAGGGCGTGCCGGTCGTGAACACCGGCGGCACCCTGTATCCAGGCCTCATTGAGCTCCACAATCACCTCCCTTACAACGTCCTGCCTCTCTGGAATGTTCCTAAGAAGTTCACGAACCGAGATCAATGGAGCGGAACCGGAGACTACCAGAAACTCGTGAGCGGCCCGATGCAGGTGGTGGGCAAGACTCCTGGCCTGCTGCCGGCGGTGGTGCGCTACGTGGAGGCAAGGGCCCTGCTGGGCGGCGTCACCACCAGCCAGGGAGTCCAGTTGTTCAGCAACGCGGGTGTGCGCCGCTTTTTCCGTGGCATCGTCCGCAATGTGGAGCAGACCGATGAGGCCGCGCTTCCCGAAGCCGCCACTCGCGTGGCCGACGTGGAAGCTCGCGATGCCAAGCTGTTCCTCGCGCGCCTGCTCAAGCAGAGCTGCTTCCTGCTACACCTGAGCGAGGGCACGGACGCGACCGCCCGCAAGCACTTTCTGGCGCTCCAGATGAGCGACGGCGAGTGGGCCATCTCGCGGCAACTCGCAGGAATCCACTGTGCCGCGCTCCACCCCGAGGATTTCGACGTTCTGGCTCAGCACCAGGGCGCCATGGTGTGGTCACCCATGAGTAACCTGCTGCTTTACGGGCAGACGGCTGACGTGAAGGCCGCCAAAAGCGCCGGCGTGCGCATCGGTCTCGGGCCCGACTGGTCGCCCTCGGGCAGCAAGAACCTGCTCGGCGAACTCAAGGTGGCCCGCCTCGTTAGCCAAGCGCAGGGTGGCATCTTCACCGACGCCGAGATCATCGCCATGGCCACCCGTTCCGCGGCGTCAATCCTCCAGTGGCAAGATGCTCTCGGGACGCTGGAAGCCGGAAAGCGCGCCGACGTGCTGGTGATTGCCGGGCAGAAGAGCGATCCTTACGCCGGTCTCATCTCAGCCTCTGAGACCTCGATCTCGCTGGTGATGATCAACGGCGTGGCGCGTTACGGAACGCCCTCCCTGATGCAACACCTGAGTGCCAAGAGCGAGAAAATCCTCGTGGGCGGCCACAGTCGCATGGTTTACTTCGAGCAGACCACGGCCGACCCGGACGTGGAAGCCATTTCACTTTCCGAGGCGCACGAACGGCTTACCCAAGCCTTGAAGACATTGCCGGACCTCGCTAGCGAACTTGAGCGGCCCCGGCCGCCCGCGCCTGCCGCGCGCTTGGGCCCCGAGCCTCTGGTCTGGTCTCTGGCGCTTGATGAGATTCAGCCAACCGGCATCGACTTGCGGCCGCGTTTGCCCCTCGGCGCCCGCGGAGCACCCACCGGCCCACAGAGGCTGATGCCGCTCGCCAAGGTGCCGCTTTCCGAACTCGTCGAACCCATCGCGCTTAGCCCGCTGACCGTAGCCGACGACGGCAAGTTCCTGGATCAGATTGCAGCGGAAGCTAACCTGCCCGCCTTCATCAAGAGCGGTTTGAAGGAGTTCCACTAACGTGCTGACTGCCGAGCAGTGATTAACCGCCGTTATCGTCGAGTGGCCGCGCCTTGAATGTCCTCCTGATGGCAAACGGGGCGCTGATCGCCAGGCGGCGATGGTAGCTCACGCCGTTCTTGTGCCATGATCTTTTCGCCCGCCATCGAAATCCGATTTCGGTGGACGAACCTCGCTTGAACACGTCAAAATGCATATCTCATCTTGCTGAAAACAAATCGCATTGTCGGGGCGGCAAACAGTTTAAGAATAGGGCTAGTATATCGTTTCATTGAAGTATATTCATTTCATATCATTGAGTGAGGGCAGTGAGTGCCTCTAATTTTTTCCAGCGGTGGACCACTGACCCACCTGAAATCAAGGGTGGAGCGACCGCGTGAAGAGCTTGAGGGATTCGAGCGCCTGAGCCTCACTTCAAATGAGACGAGGACGATGAAGATTCCGCTGAAGGCTTCGCAGCTTGAGTACTGGGATGTGAAGCGGGGCGGGTTTGTGGGAGCTGGCGCGATGTTGATGCTCGTGTTCGCTTTCCTGATGCCGGTGGGACGACTCGCGGCGCAGACTCCGCCTAACATTCGCTACCTTGACAGCCTGAAGATCTGGGTTCTGGACACGGCTCGGACATCGTACGTGATCGGCGTGAACCAGGAGAACGAACTCCAGAGCCTTTACTGGGGCGAGCGGCTTCGAGGCCACGAAGGTCTCGCCCCCGCGCACACAGCTCACGAGGCCGCCTCGTTCGACTCGAGCGAGACCATGACCAACATCGAGTATCCCGGCTGGGGCGGCCGCTATTACAATGAGCCCGCCCTCAAAGTGACGCTAGCCGACGGGGTGCGGGATTTGGTCTTGAAGTACGATTCCTACCAAATCCATGGTGACACTCTTCAAATCCGGCTGAAGGACATTCGATATCCCCTGTTTGTCACGCTAACCTACAAGGTTTTCCCGACCGAAGACATTATCCGCAAGCAGGCCTCGATCGAGAACCAGACCGCGCAAGTTGTAACGATCGAAAGCGCCCAATCTGGCGTTTGGTACGTGCCGGCGGGCGAGGGTTACCGCCTCACTTACCTCACCGGGCGCTGGGCCGACGAGGCGCAGCTCACTCGCCTGCCGATCAATCCGGGCAAGTTCATCCTGGAGAGCCGCCGCGGAAACACCAGCCATCAATTGAACCCTTGGTTCGCCATCGATGCCGGCGGCAAAGCGGACGAGGAACACGGTCGCGTGTGGTTTGGAGCCCTGGGCTGGAGCGGCAACTGGAAGCTCGTGGTGGAAGATACGCCGCCCGCGCACCAGGTACGCGTGACCGGTGGCTACAACGATTTCGACTTCTCCTGGCCGCTGAAGCCCGGCGACTCGATCGAGACTCCGCCCTATTACGGGGGCTACTCGGGCGAGGGATTCGGCGAGGCGTCCCGCTTGATGCACCGCTTCGAGCGCAAAGAGATTCTGCCCGACCGTGCTCATCCGCACGTTCGGCCGGTGCTCTACAACTCCTGGGAAGCGACTACGTTCAACGTGAACGAAGCCGGTCAGGAGGCGTTGGCGGACAAAGCGGCGAAGCTCGGGGTGGAGTTGTTCGTCATGGACGACGGTTGGTTCGGCCAGCGCAATAACGACCATGCGGGCCTCGGCGATTGGGTGGTGAATCCGACGAAGTTCCCCAACGGGCTCGGGCCGCTCATCAGCCATGTGAACGCCTTGGGCATGAAGTTTGGATTGTGGTTTGAGCCGGAGATGGTGAATCCCGATAGCGATCTCTATCGCGCGCACCCCGACTGGGTAATGAATTTCCCCGGGCGCCCACGCAGTGAAGCGCGCAATCAACTCGTCTTGAATATGGCCCGCGACGACGTGAAGGAGTACATCTTTGGCGCGCTTGACAAGATTCTTTCCGAGAACAACATCCAGTACATCAAGTGGGACATGAACCGGCACTTCTCGGAGCCTGGCTGGCCCGAGGTGCCAGTCGCCGAGCAGAAGGAAATCTGGGTGAAGTACGTCCGGAACGTTTACGAGATTATGGACCGGCTTCGGGCGCGGCATCCCGGTATCGAGATCGAGTCTTGCTCGGGCGGCGGCGGGCGTGTGGACCTCGGCGTTCTGCAGCGCGCCGACGTGGTCTGGACCTCGGACAACACCGAGGCCTTTGACCGTCTGCGCATTCAGGAAGGATTCACCTTCGCCTACGCGCCCAAAGTGATGTCGGCCTGGGTCACGGACGTGCCGAATCTCAACGGACGGTCGACTCCGCTCAGGTTCCGTTTCCTGGTCGCCATGCAGGGCGCGCTGGGAATCGGAGCTAACCTGAACCACTGGTCTGAGGAAGACTTCTCGCTGGCCACGAAGATGGTGACCTACGATAAGAGCATCCGCGAGACAGTTCAAGAGGGCGACCTTTATCGCCTCTTCTCACCTCGCGAAGGGAACCTGACCGCCAACGAATATGTCTCTACTGACGGGCGGCAAGCCGTGCTCTTCGCCTTTCTGCATGCGCAGCAGTTTCTCCGGCCCGCGCCCACCATCCTGCTGCGCGGCCTGGACGAAAGCGCGCGCTACCGGGTGACGACGATCGATGACAAGCTGGTGGAAAAATCCGACGTGATGACCGGCTCCTACCTGATGCATCATGGTGTCGATTTCAATCTGCGCGGCGACTATGACAGCACCTCGATCGTGCTGGAGAAAACAGAATAATTGGGTGCTGGGTACACCGCACGACCAAAGGCAAGCTGACGTCGCCTGCATTTGCCAACAACATCGCTACTGAATCAAATCTGGTTTCCGCGACGATAGCGCCTCCAATGATCAAGACCAAAGCGATCGCTTTCGCTCGTTGCGCCCTCGTGCTTGCCTGGTTCTGCCGCCCATTGTTCTTATCAGCGCAGGAACCAGCCCGGAATTCTCTGCTTCAATGGATGGACGATATTGCCCAGCAGGAGCTGAGCCAACGGAAAGCGGTGATCGATCAGATTCACTCGGTCGCCGATGCTGACCGCCGCAAGCAAACTGTCCGCAAAATACTCATGGAGCTCCTGGGCGGGCTGCCCGACTACAAAGGGCCACTGAATGCCAGAGTCACCGGGCAGCTTCAGAATGATCGCTTCGCGATCGAAAAAGTGATCTACGAAAGTCTGCCTGGCCTTTACGTCACCGCAAATCTCTATCGTCCAAACCAGCCGGGCCCGTACCCGGCCGTTCTTCTGCAGTCCGGACACACACAGGAGGGCAAGCCGGAGGACCAGAGGATCGCTGCTAATTTGGCCTTAAAGGGCTTCGTCGCTCTGGCATTCGACCCTATTGGTCAAGGTGAAAGAGAGCAGACGTATAGCCGGCAGCTCAAGGGGCCGCTGGCAGGCTGGTCAGTCCCTGAGCACATCCAGTTGGGAGCCCAGGCGCTTCTCATTGGCGAGAGCTCAGCCCGGTACTTTATCTGGGACGCCATGCGATCCGTCGATTATCTTGTGAGCCGGCCCGACGTGGACCCTACACGCTTGGGGGCCGCAGGTTGCTCAGGAGGCGGAGCCCTGACGACTTTCCTGGGCGCCCTGGACCCGAGGATAAAAGCTGTTGTCCCCGCCTGCTTTCCCAATTCCTACCGGCTGCTCTTCAGCGGTCCCGATCCCGATCCTGACATGAGTTTCCCCCGATTCTTGGCAAGCGGACTCGACACCGCAGATTTCGTTGAGTTGTCCGCTCCCACGCCATGGCTGATCGAGGCGACAGCAGGCGATTATTTCACGCCAGCCGGGGCCCGGCTCGTCTACGAGGAAGCTAAAGAATGGTACGCGTTGTACGGCGCTCGCGATCGAATTGCCTTCTTTGTGGGACCTGGGCCGCACGGCGTACCTCTGGAAAGCCGGGAGGCGATCTATCAGTGGATGATTCGCTGGCTCAAGAACGGTCAGGGCGATTTCCACGAGCAGCCGGTGAAGCTTTACACCAATTCCGAGCTGCAGGTGACCGCCACCGGCAACGTGGAGGATGAGCCTGGAAGCCGGAAGGTCTATCAATTCCTCAGCGATGACTTCCAGGCAAAGCGGGGGCAACGAGTTATACCGGATTTGCTCACCGAACTGCGTCGCCTCAAGATTCCAACCGATGGCTCCGCGCCGAAGGTGCAGAGTCTCAATGCGCCGAACGAACCGACGGGCGGAGAGCAAATACAGTTTGAGAGCGAGCCTGGGATTCAACTTGATGCCACACTATACGTCCCACCCTCCGCAGGGCGAAAACCCGCAGTGTTGCTGGTGCGCGACAACACGCGGCTGAATACCTCCACGGCGGTGCTGGCGGCGTGGATGGCGCGGCAAGGACGAGTGGTGCTGGAGGTAGAGCCACGTGACTCTCCAATCGCGGACGACCATGGGCCATTCGTCGGAAACTGGCTGGCCAACTCGCGGGCCAACCAGATCGGGCTTGACCTACCGGCTCTGCGAGCGCATGACGTTCTCCGCGCGATCGATTTGCTTGCTGCCCGACCTGATGTAGACGGAAACTCCATTCGGGCGTTTGCCCGGGGAGTCAAGGGCATCTGGCTGCTGATGGCCGCCGCGGCCGACCCGCGCATCGGAAAGATCTGGTTAGACCGCACTCCATACAGTTTGCGGCTCGCCCTTGAGAACCCCATGAGCACGAACCTGTTTGACGCCGTAATACCCGGGTTTGCTATTCACTGGGATCTCGACGATCTTGTGAAGGGCATGGGAGCGCGGCCGGTTCTGTGGACGGATCCGACAAACTGGATGCACCGTGTCGTTGCGCTGGGGCCCCCATTTCGATATCGCTACGTGCTCGGCGACGCTACGGATTTCAGCGATGCGCAGGACAGGGAGTTCGTGAGCGAACTGCTGCGATAGGGCTCCGATCAGGTCATCGCGTTGATCATGATTCCCCACACTAAGAACGCATACGCTTCTTTTCGCGGCTGCGTACTCCCGGTGATCGAGAGCGTGACAATCAGCGTGCTCGCCTTCAGTTCCGTATCGAGTTCAGCACCGGGCTTGCCCGAGGTAGCACCTCAGGCGCACGAAGCGACGAAAACGTTCGCAACGCAGTGTGCGGGCTGTCACGGATTTGACGCACATGGAACCGATCAAGGTCCGGCTTTGGCCGGTAACCCAGCGCTCCGCACACGATCCATAGCTTCCTTACGGAATCTCATCCACAACGGGATTCCAGCGTCAGGCATGCCGGCGTTCAATCTGCCCGGCGATGATCTCGACGCACTCGCAGCGTTGGTTCGCTCCCTCAACTCGCCTGCTGCGGAGCACACCATCCCCGGTGACCGCGAAGCTGGAGCACAGCTCTTCTTCGGCAAAGGGCGATGTTCTACCTGCCACATGATCTCGGGCCGAGGGAAAGCGGTGGGTCCGGACCTATCAGATGTCGCGCGTGAAATGACGGTGGACGAGCTTCACGAGGCGCTAATCGATCCTGGCGCACATATTACGCCGGGCTATCAACTGGTGACGGCAGAATTACGAAACGGCCAGACGATTCGCGGATTTGCTCGAAGCCGGAGCAATTTTGAAATCGTGATGCAGGATCTCAAGGGAGATTTCCACCCGATTGAGACCAGCGAGATTTCCAAGATCCACGAAGAAAAGAAATCCGCAATGCCCCCGCTCGAGGCGAGCCCGAAGGAGTTGCAGGACCTCGTTGCATATCTGGGCGGGCTGACGGGCGTCAAACCGGGCGCAATACAGGCCGCGGGATCCGCTGAGCCGGGTGGCGTACCTTTCTCGGCGATTCTCCATCCCCCACCAAGTGACTGGCTGACCTACAACGGCAACCTCACCGGTAATCGATACAGCCGGCTCGATCAAATCAACACAGCTAACGTCAGCAAACTGGTGCTGAAGTGGGTCTTCTCGGTTCCCCTTTGGAAGCAACTCCTCCCGGATACTTCCTATTTCGTCGAGAATATGCGGTACTTCGGCCTCGAGGTTACGCCGATTGTGGCCGGCGGCATCATGTACGTGACGGGCCCGCAGCGCGCTTTTGCCCTGGACGCTCGCACGGGCCAGGAGATTTGGGAGTATTCGCGGCCGCGCCCAGCGAACGTGTTCGGAGACGCCTCGCTCGGCACCAATCGCGGTGTGGCGGTCCTCGGCGACAACGTTTTCATGACGACGGCGGATGCCCACCTGATCGCTTTGAATCGCACCACGGGGCAGTTGGTGTGGGAGGCAGTCATGCCTGACGAATCCATGCACTACGGCTCGACGATGGCGCCGCTGGTTGTAAAGGACGCTGTCATCGCCGGTGTTTCCGGCGGCGATTGGGGCATCCGGGGATTTGTAGCCGCGTACAAAGCGTCGAATGGCGAACGTCTGTGGCGGCACTGGACCATACCGGGTAGAGGAGAAGCAGGGGCTGCGAGTTGGGGCGGCAATCCCGCCTCGGACGGCGGAGGTGCGACGTGGCTGACCGGCTCATACGACGCAGAGACGGATACGCTCTACTGGTCCACCGGCAATCCGTATCCGGATTCTGATGACACCACTCGGCCGGGAGATAACCTGTACACCGATTGCATCCTGGCGCTGAACCCCGACACTGGCGAATTGAAATGGTGGTATCAAGTCACGCCGCACGACGTTCACGATTGGGATGCGAACGCGCCGCTGGTGTTGCTGGACGCGAAATATCAGGGACAGGAACGAAAACTTCTGCTTCATGCCGACAAAAACGGATTCTTCTACGTGCTGGATCGAACCAACGGGCAGCTTCTGCTGGCCAAGAATTTTGTGAAGACAACCTGGGCTAGCGCTATCGGTCCCGATGGCCGCCCCGAACTGCCGCCCGAGAATGGGCTCGTCTGTCCTGATTACGGAACGAACTGGAACGCGACAGCTTTCAGCCCGCTGACTCATCTGTATTACCTGATGGCGCGCGAGAAATGCGAGGTTAAGCTCTCCGGTAACTGGAAAGCTGGGCGGCCCCGAACGGAGCCCGGGGAGAAGTACCTGCGAGCTTTGGATATTGAAACTGGAAAGGTGGTTTGGGAAATTCCGCAGACAGGGCCTATCGAAGGTAAGAGGGAAGCGGGGATACTCGCGACCGCCGGAGGCTTTCTTCTGTACGGCGATCCGAGCGGAAACATAGTGGCCGTGGACCAGCGAAATGGCACCAGCCTGTGGCACTTTCCGACGAATGGGGAAAGCAAGGCTTCCCCGATGACCTACGCGGTGGAAGGCAAGCAGTTCATCGCGCTGGCGATCGGCCCGAATATTCTGTGCTTTGCTTTGCCCTGAGAAATGAGTCTTCTTACTGAAGACTGAAACTGACGACTGAGTACAACTCCAGAGCGGCGAGGACCCTCATGAGCGAATACTTATCGAGGCGTGACTTTCTTCAGGCGACCCCGGTAGTGGCCGGTGCGCTTGCGCTCTCCACGAGGGTTTCTGGGGACCCGCCACCCGCCAAGCGCGGACCTTTTCGAGGAACTCTTTGCTTCTTCTCAAAGCCGGTGCCGCAGTTGAGTTGGCTGGAACTGGCAGAAAGCGCCAAAAGCGCAGGCTTCGGTGGAATCGATCTCACAGTCCGTGCCGGCGGGCACGTCCTCCCGGAGCGCGTGACGGCCGACCTTCCCCAGGCGGTGGCGGCGATTCGCAGCGCAGGACTCGAAGTGCCGATGATCACCACCGAATTGCTCGCGGCCGACGATCCCGCGGCGGAGCCTATCCTGGGCGCTGCGAGCAAGCTATCCATTCCTTTCCTGAAGCCCGGCTACTACCACTATCAGTTCATCAATGTTTTGGCCGAGCTCGAGGAAGCCGGCCGGAGGTTTCGCGGACTGGTGGAGCTGGCAGGCAAGCACGGAGTACAGGTGGGATACCACAACCACGACGGCTACATCGGCGCCCCCACCTGGGACATGGCGCGCGTGATCGAGGCCCTCGATTCGCGCCACTGCGGTTATTATTTTGACTTGAGCCAGGCTACCACCGAGGGAGGCGTGGGCGGCTGGAAGATCGCGGCCAATCTGGTGATGCCGCGGCTCAAGATGATCGCGGCGAAGGACTTTGTTTGGAAGCAAGTTGGCCCGCACCGTTGGGAAGCTGAAAATTGTCCGCTGGGACAAGGCATGTCGCACTGGAAGGAATTTGTGCAAACGCTCGCCCAGTCGGATTTCCACGGGCCGATCACGATCCATGAGGAATACAGTATTCCCGGCGTCTCGGACAGTCAGGGTATTGCGCTTTCGCGCGAAATGGCTCCAAAGGTGATGGCCGCAGCCAAAACCGATCTCGACTATTTGAAATCGCTCATCCGCGAAGCATATGGGGAAGCTTTGGAATCGTTCGTCCGTCCGCCTTGACCGGGCGTTCCCAATAACACGGCGCTCATTCCTGAAGGCGGCATCTCTCGGTGCAATGTCTCTGCCGCGGATTGCAAGAGGCATGGTGATATCCAAACCCGCGGGCAAGTCGAGTGACATTCGCGTCAAAGAGGTGCGCATCACCTATGAGGATTTTCCTTATCGAACCGCCTACGAGTTCGGCAGGCGGAGCATGGATCGCGCGACACTCTTAGACGTGCGGTGTACTGTGGAGACAGTCACAGGCCGTGTGGCCGAGGGATTCGGCTCGATGACCCTCGGCAATTTGTGGTCGTTTCCTTCGAACACGCTGTCCTACGATACGACTCTTGACGCCATGAAGCGGCTTGCCGCTCGTGTCGCGAAGCACACCAGTGATTACAACCAACCCGGCCATCCAATCGACATTAATTTCGCGCTCGAACCGGAGTACCTCAAGGCAGCGGTCGAAGTCTCCCAAGAGATGCACCTTGACCAGGCCATCCCGAAGCTCTGCACCTTGGTCACCGCAAGCCCATTTGACGCTGCCATCCACGATGCTTTTGGCAAGGCTCACAACCTGAACTGCTATCTGACGTACGGTCCGGAATTCATGAACCATGACCTGGCTTACTATTTGGCTGCGGAGTTCAAAGGTGAATACCCCAGCCAATATCTCCTGCAAGCGCCCAAGCCATGGCTGTGGTGCAATCATTCGGTTGGCGCGTCGGATCCGATTGAGTCTTCCGAGGTGAAGAAGGCCCTGGACGATGGTCTCCCGCAGGCCTTGGCAGATTGGATCGTTGCCGACGGACTCACTCATCTCAAGATCAAATTGGAGGGCAACAACCTGGAGCGTGATGTCGCCCGGGTGTTGCACATCGATCAGGTCACAACAGAAATTCAAAGCCGGCAAGGTGTCCGGCGCTGGTACTACTCACTCGATTTCAACGAACAGTGTCCCGACGTCGATTATCTCCTCCGCTTTATGGACCGGATTAAGTCCGGATCGCCGGCAACATTCGACCGCATTACTTATATCGAGCAACCCACCAGCCGCGATCTTGCGGCCACTCCCGCACAATTGCTGTTTGAGGCCTCAAAGCTCAAACCGGTGGTGATGGACGAATCGTTAACCGGCTTCGACGCGCTTCTGCGGGGCCGGAAAATCGGCTACACGGGCGTTGCGCTCAAAGCGTGTAAGGGCCAAAGTCAGTCGGTGCTGCTGAATGCTGCTGCGCAGAGATTCAAAATGTACATGACCGCGCAGGATCTTACCTGCCCCGGCGCCTCGCTCGTCCAGTCGGCTGGTATCGCCGCTCACGTGGCCGCGATTGATACACTCGAGTCGAACGCCCGAGAATACGTTCCCGCCGCGAATCGCCCTTGGCTGCGGAAGTTTCCTGGGCTCTTCGAAGTTCGTGAGGGCAAGCTCCGCACGGGGAACCTTACCGGTTTGGGGTTGAGCGCCGTGTGACGTATCGTGTCGAGTGGCTGTTGGTTTCGCGGCTCAAGTGAGAGGTCATGCGAGAAATCCAGCCGGACAGTGCGGGCCGAAGGCGCCTTCTGAAAGTACTCGTGGCGGCCGGTCCGGCCTGGCAATACCTCCGAATCAGGCAGCGGTCAATGACGTCGCCGATGCGCCAGCCATCGGGCCCCACAGTTCCAGAATGCTGGTGCTGGCCTAGTTTCCGAAGCGGCGGCGTACCGAGTTTATCAGGCTCGCTGGCCCGTTCTCGAAAATGCTTTCGGCCTCGGCTGCGTCCACGGTGAAGGCCTGCTGCTTCAACCCCCGACAACCGCCCGCGGCATACGTTGTGGCACTGCCCGATGCGGATCGCACCACCGCGGATGGATTTACCGGCAGGCTTTTCGCATGGGCTGGCATATTATCGGCTACGAAGTGTACAAAGTGCTGGCTGTAACGGACTGGTTTGAAGCGAGGGGCGAAGGAGCCTTACATCGCTGTAGCTGGTCACCGCCAGCCAAGATATTGAACTGGGCCCTGGGTTTGGTCCACGGCACCGTGGTTTTCCCTGCTTGATATGGATTTGTGTGATGAGATATGCAAGATACTCATCATCGCGATGGGGACAAGAGGTGATGGCGTAGAGAGAGAGAGGAGGACCACGATGGCGCACCTGAATCGTAGAGCCTTTAACGAGGCAGTCACGGCTTCGCTCAGCGCAGCTTGGCTGCATTCGAAATGGGACGCCGCCGAACAACCCCGCGAAGTTCCCGAGCACGCGTCAATCACTGACGTGCCGGGAATCAGAGTCGGGCATTTCACTGACTCGCGGCGTCCGACGGGTTGTACGGCAATCCTCTTTGATGATGAGACGACCGCCGGAGCCGACTATGATGGGTCCGCGCCTGGCTCCTACCTGGGGGTGCTGCTGCAGCCCGTAAGTCCAATCGAAACCATTCATGGAATGTTGCTGACCGGTGGAGGACCTATGGGCTTAGCGGCCGTGCCGGGTGCGGTCCAATTCCTCGAGGAGCGCAAAACTGGCTTCGACTGGGGCATCCCCAATGTCCGCGTGCCGATCGTTGTTGGGGCGGTGATCGATGATCTCGCTCTCGGTGACGCCCGAATTCGGCCGGACCCGGAGGCCGCGCACAAAGCGTGCCAGGGCGCGTCGTCCAGCCCCGTCGAAGAGGGTAACGTGGGGGTGGGTGCAGGCGCGACCATCGGGAAAATGCTCCGCGGCCAGGGCTTCGGAGGCATGAAGTCAGGCCTCGGAACCACGAGCCTGCGTCTGGGCGACGTGGTGATGGGTGCCCTGGTTGTCGTAAATGCCGTCGGTGACGTTGTCGATTGGCGCACGGGAAAAATCCTCGCTGGGGCTCGCCGTCCTGACGGAAAGGGATTCGCCAACACCATCGAAACCTTGAAAACTCTGGCACGAAGCCCACACGCTTCAATCAACCGGGTGCAAGACCCGGTGCTGCACAGTACGACGCTCGTGCTGGTCGGTACAAACGCCAAATTTAACAAAACGGCGATGACCAAGATCGCGATGATGGCCGCCACCGGTGCGGCACGCACCATCAATCCATATCACACCAACGGTGATGGAGATTCAACATTTGCCGTGTCGACCAACAAAATCGACTCGGACCTTGGGATTTCGGTCGTGGGCGCACTTGCCGCTGACCTGGTTTCTGAAGCAGTGCTGCGGGCTGTGAGAGCCGCGCGTTCGGTTGAGGGATGGCCGTGCTGTAGCGACTACAAACCGTAGCGCTCAATCACCCGGCGAAGTGTCGGCAAGAGATCGAAGTAGAGCATAATTCGATTCGTTTTGCTGATACACCATTTGTCCGCGGGGAGAGACCTGGCTTAGGCTTCATCAACGCCGCCTGCCATGGTTGGAGGTAAGTGATGCCTTCACGTCGTGGGTTTATGCAGACCAGCATCCTCAGTCTAGGGTCGCCGTTTGCGAGGCGCGCTGCCCTTTCGGACGCTTTTTGGCGCGCCACTCAAACGGTTCCCCAGAGTGAGGAGGGCGAGCGCGACTACTGGAACGACTGGCCGCGCTACCTCACCGCTAAAATGAACGAGGCTCGCTCGCGCCGCCTTGCCGAGCTGAGCGCGATACAAACGGAAGCCGCAGTTCGAGCGCGAATCGAAAAGGTACAATCCACGGTATGGAAGCTTATCGGCGGCCCGTTCGAGAAGACTCCTCTGAAACCGCAAATCGTTGGAACAATTGACAGGGGCTCCTATCGAATCGAGAAGGTCATTTTCGAAAGCCGTCCCGCGGTCTTCGTCACGGCCAATCTTTACGTACCCAACCACCATCGTCCGCCGTATCCGGGAATTATTCATCCGCTCGGCCATGCTGAGAATGGTAAGGCAAGCTACACCTATCAGTACGTATCTCAAACCCTGGCAAAAAAAGGGTACATGGTCTTGCCGTTTGATCCTTTCGGCCAAGGTGAGCGGCTACAGTATCTCGACGCTCGCAACCGTAAGAGTCTCTACGGGCCAACCGGTGAACACGATCAAGCCGGGCGCCCGATGCTACTCTTGGGAGCGCAGTTTGCGCAGTATCGAGTCTGGGACGGCATCCGAGCCCTCGATTATCTTCTCTCTCGACCAGAGGTCGATCCCGATCGAATAGGCTGCATGGGACAATCGGGCGGCGGAACCATGACGATGTACCTGGCGGCCCTCGAGCCGCGGATAAAAGTGGCGGTGGAATCCGATGGAAACTCTGAGAACGTGGCCGGCCCGTCGTATGCTCCTCCGGGAGCGGTCGATGATGCTGAACAGAACTTGGTCGGCAGCCTTCCCGCAGGCCTCGACCGTGGGGATCTACTGTTGGCGTTTGCTCCTAAGCCACTCCTCATTTTGTATTCGAGAACTGACTCCGGTCTCACCTATTCGCCGACCTATGAGGAAGGAACGAAGGAGGTGTACCAGGAGATCCAGGCCGCGTACAAGGTCATGGGTGCGTCCGAGAAGGTGGGCCTCATCGGTTCCCCCCTGCCGCACGCGTACGAGTTCTTCAATCGCAGAGAAACCTACCGATGGTTTAACCGCTGGCTCGGCGGCGAGGAACGGGGAACTGAGGAAGAGGAGTTTGATGAGTCCGCACCCGATGCTTTGAACTGCACCAGCACCGGGCAAGTTCGCACTTCTTTAGGCGGGCGCTCGGTCGTCCAACTGAATGTAGACTGGCTTCGAGCTCATGTGCCCGCGAACTCCGCGCCGAGCGAGATCGTGACCTTCCGCGAGCGCGTCCGAGGCACTCTCAGGAGACTCCTTGCCTTACCCGCAGAGCGCACTCCTCTTAAGGCGCGGATTCTTTCGTCGAATGCGTGGAGGGAAAACATCGCCGTCGATGAGTTCGCGTTTGAGTCGGAGCCTCAAGTTCGGGTAGCTGGCTGGTTTCTAAGACCGGCGAACGGCGGCGGGCCGTTTCCTACCATCGTTCACGTTTCGGAAGGGAATAGGAATCAAGTGGTCCAAGAGGGGTCACCGATCAGCGATCTTGCCCGAAAGGGCTTCGCCGTTTGCGCTATAGACCTGCGCGGTATGGGTCTCTCCATACCCCGTTATCCCGCCGCCGGACCCATCTACTATCGTGACAGCTCTCTGTACGAGCGCTACGACTGGGCTTTTTTCACTCTCGGGAAGCCGGTCTTGGGCCAAAGAGTATGGGATTTCCTTCGCTGCCTCGATTACCTGCAATCGAGGCGCGATGTGGACCCGAGCCGAATCCGGGGGCTTGGCGAGAGAGGCGCCGCCCTGGCGCTTTTGTTTGCGGGAGTACTGGACGACCGTCTGCAGTCCTTGCTGCTGGATCGTCCACTCGCCACTTACCAGTCGGTGGTCGAATCCGAATCGTATTCGCTAGACCTTTCTTGGTTCCTTTACGGTGTGCTAAACCACTTCGATCTACCTGACCTCGTCGGGTCGCTAGCCCCGCGACCGTGCTGGATTCTTAACGCTGCTGATTCAGGGGGTGAGACGCTCGCAGAATCAGAGGTGTCCGCTCGATACGCAAGGGCAATTGAAATGTTTATGAAGTCCGATGCGAGCCGACAGCTTCACTTTGTTGTGTGCCCAGAAGACGAACGAGCAAAAACCTACTCTGATTGGCTGCGAATGACCTGAAAGCAACCCGCGACCAACTAAGCGACACGCCTTCAACACCATACGGACCATCCCTGTAGTTTCCTGTATTAAGCCCTGTAGAAAAACACCTCCAGCAGGCAAGCCAAAGCTGTGAAAAGTCCGACACAAGGCGTCGCGTGGTGCGCTGCTGCGCAGCGGGAGACCTCCCTCTGACTGCAGCCAGTCGGGAGAAGGCACCACAATCCGCACGGAGAGAGGACTTCGGTGGCTCAGACGGACAATGTCCACGCTGGGAGCCTAGTCTAGGCTACGCCAGCGCTCGCGACGATCTTGGTGGCCTACGTTCAGTCCATGCCGAACACTGCCGGCGTAACCCTCTCCGGCTCTTTCGATGGTGAGCGCGCGCTTGCTGATCTGAAAACCCTGGTGAGCTTCGGCCCACGGCCTTCGAATTCGTCGGCCTTGGAGCGCAACCACGAATTCATCGCCGCAGAACTTAGCGCAACCAGCGTCGGCGTCACTGAGGACAGGTTCATTGCGAAGACACCGATCGCCCCGTTCCTATGGCGAACGTCGTCGGGACGATTTCGACGTGGTTTTGGAAACACCGTCTTTTCTGTCACATTCCGGCTTCGTTCGTACTCCGCCGCATCATGCTGCGCCATTTTTGCCACGTGAACACTGTCCCGACCGCGGCCCGGATCTTTCTGATCACTGTTGGCTGCCGGCCGCCGCTTGGGTTACACCCAGACGACCCGCCGATTCCCGACATATTTTTGTAACCCTCTTTCCTTCTGTTATATTCCGGCTTCGTTCGTTCGCGACCGCGAGCCAACGGCCCGGAAGGCTGAGTCCCCGGCTCATCCACCGAGCTAAAGGTAGTTTCCAGCTCGCCCGCAACCGACATATACTGGCAAGCCCCGTCGGCTGTGTCACATTCCGGCTTCGTTCGTTCGCGACCGCGAGCCAACGGCCCGGTACTGTCAGTCCCCGGCTCGTCCACCGAGCTAAAGGTAGTTTCCAGCTCGCCCGCAACCGACTTATATTGGCAAGCCCCGTCGGCTGTGTCACATTCCGGCTTCGTTCGTTCACTTTCGGGGGCTTCAGCAGGCCGGGAGGGGCCGGTGGAATGCACAGAAACCATGGTGTGGATCCTCGGGGTGTGCATCCTCTGCTGTAGCGGCGCTCTATGAGCGCCGAAGGGCCGGTCCGGTTCGGGGTCGTCTGCCGCACCGGAGGGTCGCACTTGTCCCGGTTCCCTTCTCAGGCGCAGCCACACCGAGATGGTCACCGCCCAGTCTGGTGCCGAAGGGTCGGGGCGTCGGAGTCCCAGCCTCCAGAAACTGGATGGCGGCGCCGCTCCGGTGGCCAGCACCAGCCAGTCCTCTCCGGCTGAGGCGTTGGTGCGCGCGCCGTGGCGCACGGCGTTCCAGGCAGAGTTGCGCTTGCCGTAAGCCGAACGCGCGCCTGTGGACCTGCGGGCGTTGGCTCGATTGGTGGCCAGTAAGGCTCGGGCGGGTCGGGGTGATTTGCGCAGGGACATGTCAGTTCCCGATTTTCGGTATTCGGTTTTGCGCTCCCAGAACGTGCTGCCAGGTCGAGCGGCCACCGACAACCGACAGCCGAGAGTCTAAAGTAGCGCTTCGGGATGAGAATGTGGGTACCAGTGGGAGATTTTCGAATCTTTATTTTGAGCCGTGTTTTGAGAAGGTTAGCCTGTGGATTACGGATGAAGGTGGCGCCCGTACTTAAGGACTGTGCAGAATCTACACACAAACGTGTTCGCGTGTTTGAGCGCCACCGGGTGCCGCCCGGCTGGCGCCGACCTCTGCTCTTGGAGGTTTGCGCTAGCCAGCGAGTGCCTAGCGCGCAGACGAAGTCGAATCTTCAAGAACAGGGCCGAACTTTTTCGGCCAAAGCAGAGGTTACTGCCAGAACGTCGTTCGCGAACACTATGCCAGCCAGCGACGCCGGCCTCCTATGAAGCCTGGAGCTGACCCTGTTGGTGCTGTCCTAATTTGACCTGGGAGCGCGGGCG
>DATJYK010000186.1:0-1901 GCA_035578005.1 Terriglobia bacterium | reverse complement strand
GATTGAGTAGGGGACGGAGTTACCCCCGTCGCCCTCTCACACCACCGTACATGCGGTTCCGCATACGGCGGTTCATTAAACACGCTGGAAGCGCTGCTGGGTGTCGAGCAGCGAAACCAACCCTGATACGTCGAAGAAACGCTTTGGGTAGGCCACGCGCATATGGCTCGCGCCGGCGTTCCACCAAGGGCCACGTCCGTTGCTCGCCGATTTCCATGCCCGCGTCCCGGCCAGCCCACGCGCTTGCAACCGCTTGTTGCGGGTCGCCGGGTGCTTCCATTGCCGCCAGAGCAGGCAGCGCAGTTTGCGCCGTATCCAGCGGTCCAAGTCTTCCAGCACGCCTTTCACCTCGGTCAGGCGGAAGTAGGAGGCCCAGCCGCGTAGCACCGGGTTGAGTGCCGCTATCGTTACGGCGAGGTTGCGCGAGGCATTCCCCACCACGATTTCACGCACCCGGTCCTTTAATCGTTTCAGACTGCTGTCGGCGATTTTAAGGCGAGCCCGTTTATGCCATGTCACGCTGTAGCCCAGAAACTTCCGATGCCAAGGCCGTGCGACGGCGCTCTTGTCCCGGTTGACCTGGAGCTTCAGCTTCTTCTCCAGGTAGTCGGTAATCGCAGCCATCGCACGCTGTCCTGCCATTTGGCTTTTGACGTAAATGTTACAGTCATCCGCGTACCGGCAGAACCGGTGTCCCCGACGCGCCAGTTCGCGGTCTAAATCCGTCAGCAGGATATTTGACAACAACGGTGACAGCGGCCCGCCCTGGGGCGTACCTTCTGTCCTCGCGCTGACAACCCCTTCAGACATCATGCCAGCTTCCAGGTAGCGTCGGATCAGCTTCAGTACCCGTCCATCTTTCACCTTGCGGGCGACCCGCGACATCAGGATGTCGTGGTTCACCCGGTCAAAGAATTTCGCCAGGTCGAGGTCGACCACCCAGCGGCGGCCTTCCCTGATATAGCCTTGCGCTCCTTGCACCGCCTGCCATGCATTGCGGCCCGGTCGGAACCCGTAGCTATGCCTGGAGAATTCGGGATCGAACTCCGGCTGGAGAACTTGCAGCAGCGCCTGCTGGATCAGTCGATCCAGTACCGTCGCAATACCCAGTGTCCGCACCCCGCCGCCTGGCTTGGGTATCTCCACCTTGCGTATCGCCGCCGGCATGTACTCTCCCGCCAGCAAGGCTGCCTTGACGCTCGGCCAGTGCTGTTGCAGCCACGCCTTGAACTCGTACACGGTGAGTCCATCGACTCCCGCCGCGCCCTTGTTCCGCATGACCCGCTCATACGCTCGCCATAGGTTGTGACGTTCGACCACGGCCTCCATCTGCCGCAGTCCTTCCGCTTTCGTTTGCCCATCCGCCGCCGTGCACTCCTCGGCTCCCGGCACGGTCCTCGACGAAATCCGTTCGTCTCCCTCCGTGTCAGGCGCAGTCGCCTGCCTGGTTGCGTCATCGATTTGCATCGAGGTCGGATGTCCTAATCGCGTTGTTCAATGTTCAGGCCTTCAGCCGGAGGTCTCTTCGGCTCACCGCCTTTGCCCCCCGCCTATTACGCCGTCTGCTGACTTCTGCATGCGCATCCCAACACCTCCCGGTGCCGGTAGCACAAGGCACGCAAGCAGATCTCCCCGGGTATTGCGCACCCACCTTCACGCTTATGCCTGTCGGATCTACGCCGCAGCCTTCCGTACAAGTATTGGGCTTTGATGATAATGGCCACCTAACCCGGCTGCGTCGCCTCATATCCGCTTCCTGTTCGTCAGGCCAGCGCTTTGCCTTCGGCTTCCTCCAGATTCGCAGTCGCCCGCGACACCCTTGCCGTTCAGCTAACTCTTCCCCTTGTCGGGTGAGTAGAGGACTTTCACCCCCAGGTAAGTGCGCCCTGCCGGGCGCACCA
>DATJYK010000185.1:0-1103 GCA_035578005.1 Terriglobia bacterium | reverse complement strand
AGAGGTGGTCCGGTTTCTGCGGACACCGTTTCGGTTTCTATAAGTGGATCGCCCCGCTTTTGGTTGTCTCTCCGTGAATGCTCGCTGGGGCGGCCCGTTCATGCCGCCACCGCTGCCGGCGCCAGGGCTGCGAACCAGGCGTGGTCCGGTGTCCTGCCGCCGTGGTGCGAATGTGGCCGCCTGCTGTTGTAGAAGTCCAGATACCGGCCGATCGATGCCCGGGCCTCCGGCACGCTGTCATAGGCCTTCAGATAGACCTCCTCGTGCTTGACGGATCGCCACAGCCGCTCGACGAACACGTTGTCCCGCCAGGCGCCCTTGCCGTCCATGCTGATCTTGACCTTGTTTTTCAGCAGCACGCCGGTGAATTCCAAGCCCGTGAACTGGCTGCCCTGGTCGGTATTGAAGATTTCCGGCGTGCCGTGGCGCGTCAACGCCTCTTCCAGGGCCTCGACGCAGAACTCCGCCTCCATGCTGATCGAGACACGCCAGGAGAGCGCGCGGCGGCTGAACCGGTCCAGCACCACCACGAGGTAGACGAAGCCCCGGGCCATCGGAATGTAGGTGATGTCCGCCGCCCAGACCTGGTTGGGCCGGGTTACCACCACGTCACGCAGAAGATACGGGTAGATCTTGTGCCCCGGCCCCGGTTTGCTCGTCCGCGGGCGTCGATACAGGGCTTCGATGCCCATCCGGCGCATCAGCGTCCGTACGTGTGTCCGGCCGATGATGATGCCCTCGTTCGCCAGCATCGAGCGCAGCATCCGGCTGCCCGCGAACGGGTAGTCCAGGTGCAGTTCGTCAATCCGGCGCATCACCGCCAGTTCGGACGCCGAGACCGGCTGCGCGTCCCGGTAGACCGTCGAGCGCGCGATACCCAGCAACCGCGCCTGGGTGGCAAGCGCCAGCTCATGGCCCCGGTCGATCATCGCTTTGCGCTCAGCAATCCGGCCTTGCTGAGCGCACCGGACAAAAAATCGTTCTGCAACGTCAGCTCGCCGATTTTGGCGTGCAGGTCCTTGAGGTCCACTGACGGTTCAGCGGCACCCCGAGCGCCGCCGAAGACCGACACCGCGCCCTCCAGCAACTGGGTCTTCCAGGCG
>DATJYK010000184.1:0-52355 GCA_035578005.1 Terriglobia bacterium | reverse complement strand
GACGGCCGCTGGATCGTCTATCGCGCTCACCACCCGTCGGGCGCCGACGAGGTTGCGCGCTACAAATCGCTGCTCGCTAGCGACCTGGTATCACCGCTCGCGATGGACCTGTACGTGATGCGCGCCGACGGTTCCGATCAGCGTCAGGTTACGCATATGGACGGTGCGAGTTTTGCGCCCGACTTCTTCCCGGGCAACCGGCGCATCATCTTTTCCTCGAATTACCAGGCGCCGACTACGAGCGAGTTCGACCTTTACGCGGTGAACACTGACGAAAGCGAGCTTGAGCAGATCACGTATACCGGCGGCTTCAACGCTTTTCCCATGTTCTCGCCCGACGGCCACAAGCTGGTGTTCATCTCGAATCGGAACGCGAAGGCCCCGCACGAGATCAACGTTTTCATCGCGGACTGGGTTCAGTAGCCTAACCATGTACGCAACCGTCGTCGCGCGGGGCGCGAGCGTGAACGCTTGGGGGCACGCTCAGGCCTTGGCCGTTCGCCGACGAAAGCCAGATCTCATCGCGCCGTCAGAATCGGTGGGGGTGGCTCGGAGTTTGCGCCTTTGACTGACTTCCAGATGACACGGTTCAGATCCCGCTCCGGAGCGCGGTCCGGACGGGAGAAGTCCCATCGCGCGGATTGCTTGGCGCCAGGAGCGTTGGGAGGATTCACCTCATCCAGGGACACCTGCGGCGGCCGGGCTGTGTAGCCCTCGAGCATTGGCTGCTGCTGGAAGTCCACGAGCAGACCCGGTGCGCGATCGTCAAAGTAGGTGAGGCTGGGCAGGCCGAGAATCTGCTCGATCGTTTTCAGCACCGACGTGGTTGAGAAATGTGCGTGTTCAATCGCTCCGTGCCTGACGTAAGGCGAAGCGATCAGCAGAGGTGAGCGGTGGGCGTCGACGTGATCGGGGCCGTCCTGTGCGTCATCTTCAAGCACGAAAATTGCAGTCTCGGGCCAGAAGCGGCTGTGTGAAACGATCTCGACCAGACGCCCCAGGGCGAGGTCGTTATCCGCAACCATGGCCCGCGGAGTGAAGCGTCCGGGCTGCGTTCCACGGGTGTGATCGTTGGGCAAGTGCATGACGGTGAGTTGGGGCAGGTTGCCGCTCTTCTCGAACTCGCGAAATTCGCGCTCCCACTCTCCAATGCGCTTCACGTCGGTTACGGCGCCAATTCCGTCCACGTAATGCGGGTCATAGTGATCTTTCAAGCCTCGCAGGTAACATCGGGTCAGTCCCGGATGTGCGTTTTCGTCGACACACCACTCGCCGTAGTCGCGGTAGCTGATGCCGCTTTTCTGAGCCAAATCCCAGATGGCCCCCGATTTCGGAATGACGAAGGGCTGGTCATGCTGTTCGTCCCCGTCGTAGTCAGGCCCGAGGAAATCGTATTTGAGACGATGAGCGTAGAACGAAGGCCACAGTTTGTTGACATAGTCTGTGCTCGAGGCGGCGGTAGACCACACGTGGCCGTCGGCGCTGACGTCGCCATCCACGTAGAAGTTGTCAAAGAGAACGAATTGGCGGGCCAGCGCGTGATGATTGGGTGTGACCGACTGCCCAAAGAGGACAAGATCAGGTGCACCGTTTCCTTCGGGCATGTCACCCAGCAACTGGTCGTACGTCCGGTTTTCCTTGATGATGTAGATCACGTGACGAATCGGCGCGTGAGGATTGCCCCTTGCCGAGAAATGGCGAATGAGCTCGCGGCTTTTGGCGTCGGGCGCCCGCGGAGCCTGACCATACACCTGCTGAGCCAGCGTTTGCCCGCGCGCAACAACCTCGGCAACATCCGCATCTGCCAGAGCCTCGATCCCGCCGCCGAGCAAATAGCCTATGTAATCTGTCCTCTGACCAGAATCGGTCTTGTGTGTATGTGCAGGCGGAGAGGAAGGTGCCGGCCCCCGCCGCGGCTCAACAATGCCGCCATTGGAACCAGAAGCCGCCTCACGAGGAGAACTGGGACCGCTTACCAAGTTCCGGCCATCGGCGATGTAAAGAGTGCGCGCCTGAGTGGAGTAAAGCAGCGCGGTCGGGTAGGCGCCGACAGGAATCAAGCCATCCAACTTAGGCTCGTCGCCGACTGCAAGGTCCAACACGGCTAGGGCGTTCACGGCGGCCAGGGCAACGAATATCTTTCCGGTGGCTGGATTGAGCGCGAAGGCGTTCGGCTGACCTCCGCCGACCTCCGAATTGGGAATCGCGATCTTAAGGCGACGAACCTCGCGTAACGACTCGAGGTCAATCACGGAGACGAGATCGGAGTCCGAGCACGCCACGAGAAGCTGCCGCTGGCCTGGAAGCACGAGTTCGTCCGTGGGATGACTGCCTACTGAAATCGTTCGCAACACCTTGAGACTCTGCCCGTCGAGAATCGAGACGGATGCCTGACCCCAGTTGGCCACGGCAAGCCGATTGCCGGAAAGGGCCTTGACGGAATAGGGGAACTCTCCCACTCGAACGCGTTTGAGGATTTCGCCGGTCCTGAAGTTGAATCGAATGGCTTCGTAGCTTCGGTTGCACACTACAACGGCGGTCGTCTGATCCTGAAGCGCAATGCCCGCGGTCAGCTCGCAATCGTTAAAGGCCATCTCACGAGGCGTACCGAACTTGCCCTCGTGAAACGGGACCATCAGGACAGAGTGAGCTCCCGTCGAAGCCAGCAAAGACCTTTGACCGGGCACGTAAGCGAGACCGTACCACAAGCTGGGAAACTCGAACCGGCCGGCGACGTTATTCCGCTGCTCGTCGTAAGCCTGCAGGTAATGTGCGCCGTAACCCGAGTTGGTGCTGATGAGGTAACCGTCCGGAGTTTCGATGAGATTGAGCGGCGTGTCGCCCGGCGCGACACGTTGCGCCACGGAGACGGCTGTGCGGGGAGTAACGGACTGAGAGCCGGAGTCAGCAGGGATGAGCGTGAGAAGGAAGCTGAGCAGCGCAGCACGAGCAATCAATTCCATTGTTACGCTGTCGTAGGGCCGACCCTCGGGTCGGCCCTGGCCGGGGCAAGCCCCGGCCCTACATCCGGGATATAAGCCAAATCAGAACAGCAGCTTGGCGCCAAACTGGATAATGCGGGGCGCGTTAGCGGCTCGGACATATCCGAAGTTCGCCTGGTCAGCATAGTCGGAGTAGCTGCCATTCGACCGCATCAAAAACTGCGCGTGGTTGAAAGCGTTGAAGAACTCGGCCCGAAACTGCAGGCTGGAGCCTTCCGTCAGCCGGGTGTCCTTCTGCACGGAGATGTCCCAATTGTTGATCCCTGGGCCATGGAAGAAACGCCGGCTGGCCGTCCCGAGCACACCCAGAGTTTCCTGGCTGAACATGCTGGTGTCGAAATACGGCTGGCCAGTGCGCGGATCGTGAAAAGTCAGCTTCCCGCCCGAGAAATTCGGAGTGTCGATCGGTAACTGACTGGGTCCCGAACCGTTCGTCCCCAACAGAGAGCGATCGTCGGTTTCCAGAAGCGTGACGGGGACGCCCGTGGAAAATCGCGTGATGCCAGTCACCCGCCACCCCTCTGTCAGGCGCCTCGGGCCACCCAACTTGTCAAAGGGGAGCTGGTAGCTGTAGCTGATCACAAAGTTGTTCGTTATGTCGAAGGCCGAGAGCGATCTTTCATTGTGGTCCAAAGGATTCACCGACTCGCCATAGCCCGAGGCGTTCGACAATGACTTGCTATAGGTGTAACCCGCCAGAAACTCCTGCCGCCCGCTTACGTGCCGCAGGCTGGTCTGAAAGGAGTTGTAGTTGGAGTTCCCCAGCGTCGCGAACCACGCGTTGCTTTGGATCGGCGGCCCGAAGGTCTGGCGCGTGGTCGGGATGACTGTACCGTCGGCTGCTGTAAAGGGTCCGTTCTCGCCGTTGGGACCGCATGTCGCCGATCCCGGCGCCACCTCACTCAACTGGCTCAGGCTAAGGCATAGAGCCTGGTTTGCCGGATTAGCATTCAGCGAAGTGAGCAGCTTGTGACCCTGCGTACCTACATACGCCAACGACAAAAGTGTGGCGGCGTTCAATTGCCGCTCTACGGAAAGCTCATAGTCCTCGGCATAGGGTAGATCATTCTTATAGAAGAACCCAGGTGAGCTGCTGATGGGCGTGAATTGCGACCAATCGATGCTGTTGTCCGGGTTCTGAGGCGAGGCGTTGAAAGGCGGCGGCTGACTGGGAAACTTCTGACCCTCGACAAAGCCAGTGCCTCGGTCGACGTAAGGCGTGACGAACTCCGGGGGCTGAGGGCTGCCATAGTAGTATCCGAAGGGCGCATCGCCTATGGCGTTGAAGTTGGTGGCGCCTTCAAACGTTGTGAAGAACAGGCCAAAACCAGCGCGGATGCTGGTCTTGCCCGGTCCGCCCGTCAGTTTTCCCAAGAACCCGTTATCGACGTTCGGTGAGTAGGCGAGGCCCACCCTGGGAGAAAAGTTTTTGTACCTTGTCGGACCCAAGCCCCGCGGAATGCCGGGATCGCCCGGAAAGACCCAACCGGTGGGGGAACCGGGGTATATCAGCGATTGCAAACCGGGCACAAGAGTCTGAATCTCGTTGTGCTTTTCCCACCACGGCGTGTCGAATTCCCAACGCAGGCCGTAATTGAGGGTGAGGTTGGGGCGCGCCCGCCAACTATCTTGGGCATAGACACCCAGGTAGTGGTTGCGCCCGTAGTCAGGAAAGCCCTGCCCCTGCTGGAAAGCCACGGGAGCGCCAATCAGGTAGTCGGCGAAATCGATGCCGGTTTCCGCTCCATTGAAAGTATAAGCGCCATTGGATCCCCAGTTGTATTGGGTCTGTTGGTTGAAGCGCGCCATGCCGCCGAATTTGACGGTGTGTGTGCCGAACACCTTGCTGAAGTTGTCGAGCACCTGGTAGGTGCCCTCGACGATCCCGCCCACACCTCCGCCGCTACCCGTGCTGAAGGAGTTGAAGTTCATCTGTGGCACGGTGGCCCAGTCCGATTGCACGGGATAAGGCCCGAGCGTGTCGGGAGGGACCGGGAATCCCAGTGAGCCAAGGAAACTCAGGCCATGGGGTTCTGCGTTGTTCGGGTGGTTGAAAATGTTAAGCCGCGTGTAAGCAATGCGCGCCTCGTTCACCGCGCTCGAGCCGAACGACTTCGTGAGGCCTACATTGATCATCTGCGAACGCACCGTGCTCGCGCCGCCGAACACAGGCGCCGTCGGGTTTAGAGAGGCCGATTCGTACTGGTCGAAATAGTAGTATCCGGAAACCATGCCCCAGGGCGAGTTGTAATCCAGGCGGCCGCTGCCCTTGTCGTCTCGAAGCCGGTTCGCCGCGCCTGAACTGACGAAATAGGCGCCGCTGTTGGCCTGGGGAATGTACTGAAGAATGTTCTTCGACGGCGTGGTCCAGGCCGCCGAGGGTACTTGCGCGTTGGGAAAGACGCATACAGCCGGGTTGGTGCATCCGGGTGTGTAGTAGTTCTCGCCTTGAGTGACGGTGTAGCCCAATAGGCTCGAGAGGTTTGCCGCCCAGGCCGGACCCTGCACAGTCCCGGTCATTTGACTGGCGAGATCTGGAGCCGAAAAGTCGCCCTGCCGCTCCGCCGCCGTAGGAACCAGCACCTGACCCGAGCTCTGTCCCAGCACCTTGCGGTTTCCCTGATAGTCGGCGAAGAAGAACAGCTTGTCGTGCTTGATGGGGCCGCCCATCGTGCCGCCGAACTGGTTCTGCTGGTAGGGGCCTCGATTTGTGTCGTAGAAGTTGCGAGCTTGCAGTACCGTGTTGCGCACAAACTCAAACGCGCTTCCGTGGAACCGATCGGTCCCGGACTTGGTAAGCACATTGATTTGCCCGCCGGCATAGGCGCCGTACTCAGCGTCAAAATTGTTGGTGAGAATACGGAACTCCGCGAGCGAGTCGAGATCGGGAATGATGGCCGTGCCGGAGAATCCCGATTCCTGCACGGTGGCGCCGTTCAGCAAGAAGCCGTTCGCCGCTTCCCGCATTCCGTTGACAGAGAGGTTTCCGGCGTTGAGGTCGCCCGAGACGGCAGCAATGCCAAATCCCGTGGAGGTGAAATACCCGCCCTGCCCTCCCGCCATCCCGGAGCTGACCGGCACCACTCCGGGTTGCAGGGCGAGCAGATCCGTATAGCCGCGCGTCAACAGCGGCACGGCGGTGATTTTGTTGCTGCCAATCACTTCACCCATCTGCGTGCTCGCCGTGTCCACGTGTACGGCTGTGCTGGTGACGGTGAGCTTTTGCACGACAGCGCCCACCTGCACCGTGGCATCCACCGTCAAGGCGGCGTTGACCGTCAGCACGAGGCCAGTCTGCCGATACCCTTGGAACCCCTCCTTGCTGACATCCACATCGTAGGTTCCGATCGGCAAGGCCTGGAACGAGTAGAATCCCTGCGTGTCGGTCGTGAGCTTCCACTGGACGCCCGTCTGTACGTTGCTAGCCACGACCTCAGCGCCCGGGATGACGGCGCCGCTAGTGTCGCGCACGACGCCGGAAATGGTCCCTGTGACGCTGCCCCACAACAGTTGATGGCCCATGAGGAATGCCACAGCCACCATTAGAAAGGTTGCATTCCCCGGAAACCGATAACGAGCAAGGAACCTGCTCGGTGTTTCTCTCACGCCCATCGTGCGTGGAATCATCCGGCCCTCCTTCTTTGTACGCTTCAGATTCCGGCTTCGTTCGTCGCCCAGCTTAAGTCAAACCTCAGGTCTCCGAGAAAACTCAGACCCACAATCGACCGGCCCACCGCGCTCGCTGCGCCCGCCTAACATCGTTGTAACATCGAGCCCGGGGGTCTAACGCGGGTCGCCGGTGTCCGGTGCCTCATGTAGACGGCCCCACGGCCTTTGGTCCGACATTGGGTGCCTCCTTAAAGCTCCCTGCGGTATCATAACGTTTCGAGAGTTTGACGCAGGCGGTCGAGCATGTCAAGTTAATTTATAGGTCATCCCGTGGGGCTCAAGTTTCAGGGCCGTAGAGGTCCTTGCGTCACATTTGTCCTTATCTATCATTATGTTAGCGGTTGATTGTTGACTAGAGATAGCCTCCAGTCCGGGTCAGCTTTCCAGCTTCGTCCCGCTGCTAGGAGACCAGCAAGAAGCGAATCGATTCTATAATTTGACTATGGCAACGATTAATGAGATTGCACGGCAGCTTGGAGTCTCGATTTCAACCGTGTCAGCCGTGGTCAACCGGCGAGGCTACGTGAGTCCGGCGATGCGCGCGAGAGTGGAGCGCGCCCTTGAGGAAGCGCAGTATCGGCCCAACGACATGGCGCGCGGGCTGCGCTTGGGGCAGAGTCGCACTATCGGGCTGATCGTTCCCGACCTCACCAACTCGTTTTTTGCCCGCCTGATGCGCGGCGCAGAGGACTATCTGGCCTCACTGGACTATCGCTTGCTTATGGCGGATTCGCGCGAAGAGTGGCAGCGCCAGCGAGAGTACCTGATCTCTTTCGCCGGGAGAAAGACCGACGGCATTCTGCTGGTGCCTTGCCGGTCAACGGATGAGCAGATTGCGACGATTCCCGGACTCATCGGGAATACACCGCTGGTGTACGTTGACAGGAGTCCGATGAATCCGACCGGCGATTCAGTGCTAGCTGACAACGTCCGCGCCGGCTACGCCGCAACCAGCCACTTGTTGGAATTGGGCCATCGGCGGATCGCCATCCTTAGCGAGCCCCTGGATTTGCTCAACGGCGCCGACCGCCTCGAAGGATATAAGAAGGCGCTGCGTGCCCGCCGCGTCGCGCTTGACCGCAATCTGATTTGTTTTGGCGGTGACACCGAAGATTCCGGTTATTGGTGCGGCCTGGATCTATTTAAGCGGGGCGTTCCTCCGACTGCGGTCGTGGTGTGCAATAACCTGATGACCTTGGGGCTCCTCACCGCGCTGCGCGACGCCAGGCTGGAGTGCCCGCGCGACGTCTCAATCATTGGCTTTGACGATTTCGAATGGTGCCCTCATCTTTCTCCGCCGCTGTCAATGGTGCGCGTGCCGGCCGCCGAGCTGGGATCCGCTGCGGCGAAGGCTCTGATGAGGCGCCTTCGTGGCGCTGACGGACGGCCGCCTGAATCCACCCTGCTGCCCGCCCAACTGGTTCTGCGAAAATCCACGGGTTCGCCCCGCCAGCCCGGATAGAAGCGGCCCGCGTGGATTTAGCCGGCATCTCTCACCGCTTGAGGCACACCACTGGCCAACTCGTCCCGGAGGGAAGATGTATCCTGCCACTATCAGGACGGCTTGCAGCCTGGACATTCCGCCGAGAATGAATTCCCCCTGTAGCCCAGCTCTTTCAGCCCAAGACGCGAAGTGTACAAGCCAACAACGGTCTGAGAACTGAGATAGGAGAAAAGCTTCCGGCCAGCACTTCCCTGATCCGGTGGTGACGGCGTATTGACCGCCGACCTCGCGATTTCGATCTGCTCAACCTCGCCGAGCTTCAGGAAAGGCGTCCCGCGAAATTGCGTTGACCTGTCGTCGAGCCACTTCAGACCATCACGGCAGACTCTTTCGGGGTCATCGGTTTCCACCTTTTCCACGGCTTCCTTACCATAATATGCAACGGCCAGGGCGCGATGCTGCGGCGAGATTTGGTGCGCAGCCTCGCGAACCGAGGCAGCCTGGGACACGACGAGATCAATCCATTCGGCGATCTCGGCGATCGTTTGCTCGAGTTCCGCGTCACTGCTTTCCACAGCGCCTTTCGGCCGTGGGCCCAGGGTCAGTTTGACGAGCCGCTGAATCGCTTGAAACTCGAGGTCACTGAAAAAGGCCGGACGAAAAGGTCCCCGCCTGGGCTGGACGTAATCGGTCTCGCTACCCGCCGGAGTCTTCACATATCGCTCGTCGTTCGTGAGGGCATGCGCCATGTGCTCGCTAGACGGCTCATAGAGCCCGGGAGGAAGCGCTTGTAGATCGGCAGCCAGGGCGCTTAGCACCGTCGCTGCCTTGGCGTGTTGCTCGGCCGCCGTACCACTAAACCCGAACACAAAAGCGGCCTGGCCCAATTTCATGAGCCACTCGCGGCGCGAAATCTCGCCCTCTAAACCATCACGCGAGTTTTGTTCCAGCTCTTGATCACTCATGCCGTCTCGTGCACCTTTGCGTTGCGCATCAGACAGGTTGTGGTAAAACCTCATGGACCCTTGTCATTCCGAGCGGAGCGAGGAATCTCAAAATAACAGAGTGGACGAGTTTTTCAACCGACCGCAAGTCTAGCTCGGATTTTTCACCAACGTTGAGACAGGATCGGAAGGGCACGGTTTTAACCGTGCCGCAAAAGGCGCTGCCCATAACCCTGTCGCTTTTGCCCCGCGCGGCGTGTCTCGCCACGCCGCGCGCGGGGCAAAAGCCAAGAAACAAGGTAATACGCACGCTTCCCGGCGGGGTTAAAACCCCGCCCTTCCACGACCAACGGGAGTGTCATAAATAATCCCGCCTATTGCCCTGCCCTACACATTCCCCCGCTTGAGTTCTTCTACGATGTAGTCGCCTGTTCGAGCCGCCAGCGCCATGATGGTCAACGTGGGCTCGTAGCAGCCCTGCGTGACGAACACCGCGCCATCTGCCACGAAGATGTTCTTGGCGTCGTGCACTCGTCCAAACTTGTCCACCACACTGGTCCTGGGATTGTTGCCCATTCTTGCCGTGCCGCATTCGTGGATATTCTTGCCGAAGACGCTGAGCTCTGCCCGGGGCGGCTCTGCCTTCTCCACCTTCATGGCGTCGAGAATCTCTATCAAATCGCGCCGCATCGCCTTTGACATGGCCCGTTCGTTTTCGCCGTAGCTGGCGTTGACGTGAAGCACGGGAATGCCCCACGCGTCCACCTTTTCCGGGTCGAGTGTCACGTAATTTTCGTAGCGGGGCAGGCATTCACCCTGCGCCTCCATGCCGAAATAATAAGGGATTTCGTCGCGAACCTTTTCGCGCCAGTTGCCTCCGACGGCCGCGAGGCCGAAGGCGTGCGAATACATTTCCTGGCTGCCGTCGCCATCAAAACGGTAACCTCGTAGGAAGTTCGAGTCCTTCTTGCCGGCACCATTAACATATTTGGCGATGAGAAAACCGCAGGGACGCCCGACAGGTTCGCGGGTTGAGGAATGGAGCGAAGGAAGAAAGCCCCCTGCGCCTTCGATGGTGAAATGGTCCATCAGATAGTGGCCGAGCACGCCTTGCGAATTGCCAACTCCCTTCGGGAACCGCGGCGACGTCGAATTAAGCAGGATGCGTGTGGATTCAAGGGCCGAGGCCGAGACCACGACCACCTTCGCGCTGACCTCCCGATGTCGGCGCGAACTGCGCTCAACGTAGTGGACTCCGCTCGCCCTGCCCTCGCGATCCATTGACAGATGGCTCACCACGGCGTCGCTTACCAGCGTGAAGCGTCCGGTGCGGGCGGCCGCGGGCAGCGTGACTGAAGGGCTGTTGAAGTACGAGGCCGTGTAGCAACCGCGCTGGCATTGGTCACAGTAATGGCAGGCGGGCCGTCCGCGATGCGGCACGGTGAGGTTGGCCACCCGGTCCGGCATGACGCGCCAGCCAAACTTGTCTTCGATCACCTTCTTGGCCATTAGCCCGCCACAGGAGAGGTTCATGGGCGGCAGGAACCTGCCGTCCGGCATTTGCTCAAGACCTTCCTCGGACGCAGCCACGCCGATGTAGCTCTCCACCTTGTCGTAATAAGGCTCGAGGTCGGCATAGCTGATCGGCCAGTCCTCGCCGTAGCCGTCGCGGCCGGCGGCCTTGAATTCATAGTCGCTGTAACGGTAGCTCTCGCGCCCCCAGCAATACGTCCGCCCGCCCACCTGCCGGCCGCGGATCCACATGAAAGGCTTGTCAAGAGGAAACGTGTAGGGGTTTTCGTGATCATTCACGAAGAACTGATGACTGTACTCGTCACAGGCGAAGCAGGTCCGCTGCACCGGCTGGTCCCTCAGCAGCCTGGCTTGGTCGCCAAATCCGCGGAATTTCAATTGGTACGGCCAAACGTGCTCGGTGAAGTCTCGGGTAGGAATGCGCGGAGGGCCGGCCTCGAGCATCAGGACCTCGACACCTTGCTCCGTCAACTCCTTGGCCACCCATCCGCCGCTGGCGCCTGAGCCGATTACCACGGCGTCGTAGGTCCTGCTCAAGTTGGAAAGCTCGGTTTGCACGGAGTCAGTTTATGTGATTGGGATCAAGGAAAACAATCCTTCGACCTAATCTTCCTAATCGTTCAAATGGCCATCACCCGCGAACTGCGCGCTCCTGACTGTGGAGGATAAGTGATGAGAAGCAAATCTCTTCTTTCGCTCTGGACGGCTTGCGCTTAGTCTATATAGGCCGCTGGCCGGTCGGCGCGGGTGAAACTAGGCGACCGAACGGCAGCGAGGATTCGCAAAGGGGGAGTTAAGTGCCAAACTTCGTCCGGTCCCAATTCAGTATTTATGTCGGAGGATTCTGCGACCTCCGGTTGGGCTGTTCTGGGCTGCACCGATGCCGCCGTTTGTTGATGGCCCTCGGAACGAGATGCCGAAGGCTGCCAACCTTCGGCTTGCAACCTTCGATTCTTGACTTTGCTGCCTGCCTCCCGCGATGCGGTGCTAGGAAGTTGCGCCAAGGTTGGCTCCTGGCGGCCGTCGCTGTCCTATGCGCTGCACCATCGGCCCTCGCGACGCCTCAAGAGAAGCCCGCCACGAACCCGCTGGGTGGGAATGCGACAGCCATTCGCGAAGGAGCTTCCCTGTTCCGCGCTAATTGCGCTCCTTGCCACGGTTTCGGCGCCAAAGGCGGAGGCCGCGGACCCGATCTTACTTCGGGCCGATGGGTGCATGGATCGAGCGACGCCGACATTTTTCGCACCATCAGCCAAGGCGTGCCCGGCACGGACATGCCGGCGAATACCTTTGAGGATTCGGAGACTTGGGCCATCATCGCCTACATTCGATCACTCAGCGCAAGCGGGCCGGCGATTTCCGGAAACCCCGCTGCGGGTGGAAAACTCTTTTGGGGCCGCGGAGGATGCTCGGCGTGCCACATGGTGAGCGGACGCGGAGGCCGGCTGGGTCCTGACCTCTCGCGTGTGGGCGCGGCGCGCTCGGTTGCTTATCTCATCGACTCCATTCGCGAACCTAACAAAGACCTGAGCGCCGGCTTGAGCGACCCCAACAATCATTACGGCGTGCCGCTCGTCTATGACACGGTCACGGCAGTCACCACGGACGGCCAAAGCATCACCGGCGTCGCCAAGAACGAAGACGCCTTCTCCATTCAACTCCTCGACACCCACGAAGAATTGCACCTTTTGCTGAAGAGCAATCTCAAGTCCGTGACGCACGAGCACAAGTCACTCATGCCGGCTTACTCGCGCGCCATGATGAGCGACGCCGACCTCAACGATCTGGTGGCGTACCTCGCCGGGTTGCGTGGCGAAGCGGCGGCCGAAGGTCTACCCCCTGGTTCGCCGCAGGCGGGTTCCGGGCCCACCTTCGAGCGCATTCTCGACGCCGCCCATGAACCCGAAAATTGGCTGACCTATTCGGGCTCCTACAGAGGTTGGCGTCACAGCGCGCTTAATCAGATCACCAGCACTAACGCCAGCCGTCTCACCCTGCAGTGGGCCTTTCAGACCGGCGATCTCGGACAGTTTGAAACCACGCCGTTGGCCGTAGACGGCGTTCTCTACGGCACTGGACAAAACGATCGCGCCTTCGCGCTCGACGCGCGCACCGGACGGCCGATCTGGCGGTACCAGCGAAGTCTGCCCGACAAGCTTCAGCCCTGCTGCGGTGCGGTGAACCGCGGGTTCGCCATTCTGGGCAACAAGCTCTTCATGGCCACGCTTGACGCGCACGTGATCGCGCTCGACACCAAAACCGGTAATCTCCTTTGGGACACACCGGCCGCAGACTATCACGCCGCTTACACCTTCACGGTAGCTCCGCTGGTGGTGAAGAACGAGGTCATTGTTGGAATCTCCGGCGGTGAATACGGTGTCCGCGGCTTCATTGACGCTTACGACGCGGACACAGGTCGGCGGCGATGGCGATTCGAAACCGTCCCTGGGCCCGGCGAGCCCGGGCACGAGACGTGGGCCGGTGATTCCTGGAAGACCGGAGGCGCGCCGGCGTGGATCACGGGAACGTACGACCCCGAGCTGAACCTCATCTATTGGCCCACCGGCAATCCTTCGCCCAGCGACTACGGCGGCAGGCGCGGCGGCGCCAATCTTTATAGCAACAGCGTGCTGGCCCTCGACGCTGACACTGGAAAGCTGAAATGGCACTTTCAATTCACCCCGCACGATCTTCATGACTACGACGCCACGCAAGTTCCGGTGCTGCTCGACGCCGATTGGGCGGGCAAGCCGCGCAAGCTGCTGATTCAGGCCAATCGCAACGGGTTTCTTTACGTGCTCGACCGCGCCACTGGAGAGTTTCTCTCCGCCAAAGCATTTGGGCCAGTCACCTGGGCTAGGTCAATTGGTCCCGATGGACGCCCGGTAGCCAACCCTGCCGCCGTTCCGACCGAAGACGGGACGAAGGTCTGCCCCGGCGCGTTGGGTATGACGAACTGGTATTCGCCCTCGTACGACCCTGCAACCAAGCTGCTCTACGTCGCCACCTCGACAGAGTGCGACGTCTTCAGCGGCGCGCCACAGCCCTATCGCGAGGGACATGATTTCCTCGGCAGCATCTACGCGCCCGCTCCGGAAGAACGGCCGTCGGGCGCGCTGAAAGCTTTCGACCCGCTGACCGGCGAGGAAAAATGGGCCTTCAACTACTTCAGCACGCCTCAAGGCGGCGCGCTCTCCACTGCGGGCGGCGTGGTGTTCGCGGGCGACGCCGACGGCAATTTCATTGCTCTCGATGCTCTTTCGGGTCACGATCTTTGGCACGTGCAAACCGGCGCGGCGATCTATTCAGCCGCTATAACTTATCAACTCGATGGCAGACAGTACGTGGCGATTCCGTCCGGCGGGACTCTGTTCGCGTTCGCACTGCCTGCGCAATGAGGCAGGCCGATCTGCGGCACTTAGTCAGCCTGCATTTCTCACCAGGATTCGAAAAGGGCGGGGCTTCAGCCCCGCCGTTACGACGTCGGTTTGATGTTTGACGTGTTCCGCTCTCGGCACAGCTTGCTGACAGCAAGCTGTGCCGAGAGCGGAACACAAAGACCGCGATTTCGCAGGATTCGGCGGGGCTGAAGCCCCGCCCTTTTCGAATCCTGATGCGAAATGCAGGTTAGCAGCCCCAAGCCCGACGCTTGGCTTCCCTTCTTCATGCGGTATCGTGATGACCTCGACGCCCCAGCACAGCCTTTGCGAGAAAGGACGCAGCGATTCCGGCGATGATCATGGTCAGGAACAGCCGTTGACTCAGCGTTACGGCAAAGCATACGGCTGCGAGGGCAAAGAACCACATAAAGGTTTCGCCGACAAACGCCTGTCCCCACCTCGGCGCGAGTCCTCCAGGAGGAACGCGTGGAGTCAAGCTCGGCAGGAGGCGTGGGACCGCCTTCAGAAACTGGCGGTACGATTCACCCTGTGTCTCACTCAGGAGCCACTCTTCGCGTGCGATGAGCCGGTAGTAGAACAGCGTAAGCCCGCCCACGATCACAATAAAGCCTAAGCGGCTGGCGGCCAAGCCGAAGCCGATGGCGAACAGTACCGCGCCAAGGTAGAGTGGATTGCGAACGTAGCGAAAGGGCCCGTCGGCCACAAGCCCCTCCGCGTGGAGGTTCGAATCATGCACAACCTCACTGCGCAGGTAAGCTGCGGCCCACGTGCGAACCAAGGCAGCGAGAATGGTAAGCAGCGCTCCGAGGCCCAGAATCATCTGCACCAGTTGCTTTTCGCTGGAGACGCCGGGCTCGACGCGGTGACCCATCAGCCATCGCGCTAGCATCGCAGAGACATTGACGGGATCGAGCGCGTAGCTCTCGAAGCCCACGATGAAGAGGGCTGTGATGATGAAAAACCGATAGCGGAACTCAAAGTCGGTTGCTCGCAAGAAGAGTCTCCACGGCGCTCGCCGCTACTCGCTTCGAGCACTGCTGACGCCTACAAACCGCGACCCACACCTCTGCTGGCCACCAAGTTATCAGGTATTAGCGGGTAACCGCCGCGATGCAGTTGATCTCCACCAGCGAGTTGCCGGGAAGAGCCGCAACCGCAACCGTGGTTCGAGCCGGACCACCGTTCGGGAAATAGCTTTTGAAGACCTTGTTCATGCCCTCGTAGTCTTCGATTTTGGCCAGAAAAACCGAGAGCTGCACGACGTCGTCCATGGTGCTGCCTCCGTGCTCCACCAGATTCTTCACCTTGTCCAACACCGTCTGCGTGTGTGCCCCGATGTCCCATTGCTCGCGCGGGCGATCGTCATGCGCGCCCTGTCCGGCAACATAGATCAATCCATTGTGACGGACGATGGGCATGATGAACGAAGCGGTCTTGCCCGGCTTGCCGTCGTCGCCGAGTTTCTCGACACTCTTGGCTTGGGGATTTCCCGCGGCTAGCGCCTTTGCGCTGGCGCTGGTGATTCCCAATCCCGAAACGAAAGAGGCAAGCGCAGTCCCGAATTTCCGGCGGGTCGAACGAGTCGGTAACATGAATGCCCTCCTGGCGATGAGTAGTGATAGGCTACCTAAATAGCCTCAAGTGGTTTGCAATTTCAAGACATAGGCTTGTTTGCACGGCTTGTGTTCGGCGAGGTCCGCTGGAATATCGACCGCCACCGAATCGCCCCGCTCCTCCCATTTCAAAGGCTGGTGAACACCCAACATCTGAACCGAAGAGCCGGGGCGCGGCCGCACCGAACGCACCGTGAACGTTGTGCCCGGCCACTTCAAGCTGATGGCATACACCGTGCCGCCGTCTTTGCTTGACGTGAACCAGATGTCGTCGCCTTCCTGAAGCACCGAGTGGGGCCGCGTGTCATAGATGGCCTCGCCGTTCACGCGCAGCCAATCCCCTACGTATTCGAGCCGCTCCACGGCCTCCGAGGCCCAGGCGCCGCTCGGCATCGGTCCAAAGCCGACCTCGAAATTCCCACCCTTAGCGCAGACGGTGATCAGGCTCTCGAGAACCCACTCCGCCGGGTGATATTCGTCGCTCGGGATGTAAGAAAACGACGTACCGCAAGGATAGATCACCTTCCACAGGTCTTTCGTGTTCCCGGCCGGAATCTCGCGCTCAGGCGTGTGGTAGTCGCCGTAAGCGCCAATGCCGCGGTTGCGCATGATGATGTTAGGTTGGAGGCCACGCACCATCTTGGCGACGCCGGCGATATCCTGCGCCGCCGCCTCAGGCCAGCCAATGTCGAAGTCGAGCACGTCGATGGGGCCGTACTGGGTCATCAGCTCACGCACCTGCTCGCGCTCGTGATCGATGAACGTCTGCCAGCGCGCCGGATCGCTCTCTTTCGTGAGCTTGGGATCGTACTGGTAGTGAAAAGGGTCCCAGGCGAACGCCGGGTCGTGCCAATCCACATGCGAGTAGTAGAGCCCCACCTTCACGTCGTGCTGCCTCGCAGCCTGCACCACAGCGCCCACAATGTCCTTCTTATAGGGGCTATCCATAATGCTGTAATTGTTGCTCACCGTTTTGGTGTACTCGCAGCCGTTCTCAAACGCCCGCGCGGTAAGAAAGGGCGACTCCTGCGTGGTCTTGGTGGGCCACATCGAGAAGCCGTCGTGATGCTTGGTAGTGAAGGTGAAGAACCTGATCCCGGAGCGCCGGAAGAGAGCCATCCAGGCGTCGGCATCGAAGCTGACGGGGTTGAAGAACTGATAGAGAACGTTGTACACCCGCCAGAAATCCTGGTTGGCGCCCGCCAAACCCCAGGACTCGTGGCTGCCGATCATGCAGTAAAGGCCCCAGTGGATACGGATGCCAAACTTGAGATCCTTGAAGGCCTCGATGGCCGCCTGCGGGGCGTGCTGGTAATCGGGATCTACCGACTTTGCCCAACCGCGTTCCATGGCGCCGCGGTCCAGGATGGCGTTGAGGGCCCGATATCGGCTTTCGGAACAGGGCTCGGGCGCTTGCTCCGGCTGTCCGCTCTCAGTTCGGGCTATGAGCGCGGAACCGGCAGCGTTTCGCGGTATTCCGCAGACTCCGGCCGCTGCAGTGGCGATTGAGCCTTCGAGGAATTTCCTTCGACGCACTGTCAAATCCCCATCTCGCGTACGTTAGCCTGCATTTCTCGCCACGGAACGAGAGGGCAGGCTTAAATTAAGAGCCTGCGTGGGAACTCATGGATTCCCGCCTTCCCGGGAACGACGCCATTGGATAGGACATCCAAATCGAACCAAGTCACCCCCGCGCAGGCGGGGGTCCAGATTGGGGAATCGTCAAGCACGAGCTTTCACACAAACTCTGAAGCCCTCTTCCCTCTTCGCTCCCGGGTGAAAAATGCGGGCTAAATCGGCTGTTGCGTCGGGGTGATAATCCGGCTTCGAGCCGCGATCGCAAGCATGAAAATCGCTTAACTTCCTTAATTATCAACAACATTCCAGGATAACAGAGGGTAAGTCATTTGTTTTCATAAACATTCCAGGGTATTCTCATCTGTCCCATTTTTCTCATTTTCGGTCCTTTATTTTCAACAACATTCCAGGATAGGCCCAAAAAATTTTAAATTTTTTTTGCACGAACGAGGGGTCTACCGCTCGAGGGAGCGGAGGCAAGGTAGCGCGGCGCGGACCACAGCGTCCACACCAGAAGAAACGATTTACCCCCGATATCGCTGACACCACAAAGATCTCGCCGGTGTCCTCGACGCCCTTTATGTGACTCACGCGCGCCCTCTTTTCCGGCACTCACGCTGGCTATTGTGATCTCTCGCGCACCACTTACAGCGCCACCCGTCGCGTCCGAACCGAAATCAAGGGCACAGTCTGCCATGTCTCTAACTTAATGTCAATACATTTGTTGATGGGCTATATAGGCACTTACTCTAGCCTACCTGCCCTGAACACACGATGTTTCTCTGTGCCTTCGCCGAGTCCCTGCACAAAAGTAGGGCATCGCGGGAAAACAATTTGGCCTAGGACCTCGATTTCATCTCCCTTTCATAGTCCTCTTGCCATTGACGGCGAGCCCTTCGCGCTTTAACATAACTTTATGAATTCAACCGTCGCGGCGCCAATTGACTGGGTAGAGGCTGTTGGAAATCTCCAATTTCCATCAAAGGCCGACCGTCGTCTTCAGGAACTTATGGATCGCAACAACGAAGGCCTCTTGCAGGAATCTGAGAGGGAGGAGTTGGAGGCGCTGGTTGAACTAAGCGAGCAGTTATCGCTCGTGCGCGGCGAGGCATTGCAGATACTGGGCAAACAGCCGTAATGGGCGTGCCAGAAGGACTGTGCCGGGCGGTTCGGACACGGGCTTACGGGCGCTGCCAGTATTGCCTGATGGACGAAAGCCTGCAGGGCGCGACCTTTCACGTCGAGCATGCTATTCCACGACGTCACGGGGGAGGGTCCAACTTGGGGAACCTCGTTCTGGCATGCCCGGGGTGCAATCTACACAAGGGTAGCAAGATTTCGGCCGTGGATCCTGCAACCGGCCACGGGTGTACCGGTGTCGTTTGCTGGGCGCACCCCCCAGGGCGCAGTCATTCCCGCGAAGGCGGGAATCCACACTTTCTTGATGCCTTTTCTTCGAAGACTTCCGCAATGGATTCCCGCCTACGCGGGAATGACTGCGTTTCGGGGCGTTCAAATGACACCAGTACCGCCGCGAGACCCGGCTATTTCACCCCATCGAGCACGTGTGGACGGAGCACTTCCGATTTAACGGCTATCAAATCGAAGGGTTGACGGCCGTGGGCCGCGCAACTGTAAGTACGTTGAATCTGAATCACCCCCGCCGGCTGCGCATCCGCCAAGTGGAAGAGGCGTTTGGATTATACCCTCCAATTCGGCCCGGGGAGTCCGCGACAGTGAAGGACACGCTTTGATTTCGCAGCCGACAGTGACGATGAGCCTGGGTGCGTACATTGCGGCCTCGCTTTCACTCATAAGTCCTCGAAGCGTCAGCGAGCATGGCGCGCTTTAGCCGCTCGCGGAGCGTTTCTGTGGCGCGCTCCGACCGCCCAGGGTCGCCACTCGCCAGAACTCCGAGGCAACGCGTGGCTGCAGCGTGTAACTGGCGCTGCGTTTCTTCCTCCGTGCTGTTGCCGCCTCCCTTCTTCAGCCAGTCACGCACGGCTGACTCGAGGATGGCAGAAACCGGCATCCTCCGCACCCGAGCTTCCCGCTCGAGGTCCGTTTTCACTTCCGCAGACAAACGCCAGCTATAGACCTGTGTCTTCATGCACCACATTGTAGTGCAGGATGCTAGGAATGTCCACGCCCAAGGCTGTCTGCCCGTGGCCTACATGCGAAAGAGTGGCTTGTATACGCCACCCTTCAAAGCTCGCACAAAAGGCTTACCGGATGAAGCGGCAGCTTTGGAGTGCGGTAGCTTGCTACCGCTTTCTGCCAGACCAGCTTGCTGGCCGTGCCATCCAGAACCCCTGAGTCGCGAATCACCGCCGCGCGTCTCTGGGGCCGCGACAAGCTCGCGTCAGGAAAGCGGCAGCAAGCTGCCGCACTCAAAAGCTTCGCTCAGAAGCCTTCCAGCATCCACAGGTTCACATTGGAGTCCGTGCCACGTATGGCGAGGTAGTGGCCGTCCGGTGAAGGTACTCCCCAGATGAACGCGCCTGCCGGTTGCACGTTAAGTTGCGGCGACAGCAGATGGGCGTTGCCCCTCATATCTACATAGACAAGGGTAGCGCCCTGAGGACTGTCGGTACCGCAGTAAAGTCCCTTTCCGTCAGCGGACCAGTCAAGACCGGCGGGATTTGTCCAACCCTTCACGGTAATCTCCCGATCAGCGCCGCCGGAGAGCGAGAGCAACTGGATCTGAAAGTGATGCTCGCCGTTCTTAGAGATGGCAAAGGTCTCTCCGTCCGGAGACAAGCTGTTTGCATATCCCCCCGGATCGCCGCTTATGGTCCTGAGTAGTTTGCCTCTGCCCTCAAAGGGGTCGAACGCGGTGAGCGTCAGATGCTTCTGATCGGGGGTGGCCTCGAACAGCACGCAGAGGCTTGACGGGGCGCGCGGGCAGCTAAAATTCTGCCAGTCTTTCGTCAGCTCCAACACAAACTGTGGCACGCCGCCGGATAGAGACACGCGCATCAGGCGCTGGGTTGTCGAGGGACTTAGGTCTGTCGGCTTTTCGACGTAGAGCATCCAGGCGCCGTCGGGGCTGAGTCTCACAGCCGTAGCATCGGGTGTCCCGGTGGGAACCTGCACTGGAGTGCTGCCCTGGGCGACTCCTTGTTTGAAGATGCTGATCCCCCCATTGCTGTATGAAGAGAACAACACCGCCTGGCTGTCAACCGTCCAGGCCGTAGGCTCGTCCAAGGTTTCGTCGTGGGTCAATCGCCTCGGGGTATGCATGCTGGTCCCCCCCGCGGCGAGCTCGCCCACGTAAACTTGTGCCTGAAATGAAGTCTTCTGGACCACCAGCCGCTTCCCATCCGCGGTGCCCTGCAAACCCCCAACGAGGTAGTCCGTCCACTGCCAGATGCGTTTCGGATTGCCATTGGGGGCTCCTGTGCGAGGGTTAATTCGGAGTTGCCAAAGGGCGGCGCCACTCGCATCCGGAGAGGGCCGTGCGTAAACGATCCGCCTGTCTGGAAGCCACCAAAAGCCCTCGTACCCAAGGTTGAACCGGCCGGAATCGGGATCAGATACAGCGATCACACGGTTCCCTCCCTTCAAGTCGCAGCTCTCGATGCGTGACTCTGATTCCTGCGGACCGACATGCCGAATTTGATAGGCCAGGCGCCGTCCGTCTGCCGAGTAATGCAGACATTCAATCTGGTCGTTCTCCGGCAGTTGGAGGACCTTCCGGGAGTAGTTTCCCTGATCGTCCATTACCCAGATCTGGTTGACGCCCAGTGGGGCGAAGGCAATCTGCGTGCCGTCCGGAGACACGTCGAAACCTCGTGCCTCCGCCCGAAGCTGACGCGCGGATCCGCCCAGTACCCGAACCATCCAAATGCTCATGTGTCCGGGTTCGTAAATACGGGCGAGCAACTCTGTGTCGTCGGGAAACCAGGAGGTAACACCCCACTCTGTGTCCGCAGGAGAACCTGCGGGCAAAGGGATCAACCGCTCGTCGCCGGTCGAAAGCAGTCTCACGTGGATTCCAGCCGGGTCAGCATACGCGAGGTACCTCCCGTCCGGAGAAATGGCACTGTCTCCCATAAGATTTTCGCTGGAGCTAAACGTGAGCCGTGTCTCCGTTGGCTCGGGTGTCGGCTGCGAAGAACGGCGCAGAACGCGCCAACCGACGAAAAGACCGGCTGCAATCAGAGCCAGCGAACCGGCCAGCCACAGCCGCCAACGACGCACAGGCGCCCCTAGTTGGGCAGGCGCAAGGCCCGCCCCTACCGGCGTCCGCGCGGAGTCTGTTTCACGCTTCAGCCGCTTCAGTTCCGCGCGCAGATCCCCAGCGCTGTGATAGCGCAGGTCGCGTTCTTTTTCGAGCGCCCTCCCGATGATCTCCTCCAGCTTCGGCGGCAGATCGGCGTTGGATTCTCGCGCTGGTTTCGGGGCGCCGCGAACTATCGCGTCATGGACTGACGCGATTGTTTCACCCGAAAACGCTGGCTTTCCTGTCGCCATTTCGTAGAGCACGAGGCCGAACGAGAAGAGGTCGGTACGCGCGTCGATCTTCTCGCCGCGTATCTGCTCCGGCGACATGTAGGCTGCGGTGCCCATCGCTGCACCGGAACGGGTGAGATCAGGGGATGGGGCTGGGGATCGGGGATCAGAGGTTAGGGAGGCCGTTGGAGTGTCCTGACCTGGGAGCGCGGGCGTCCCGCCCGCTTGCGCGAGATGAGCTTGGTCAACACCTGCGGGCGAGACGCCCGCGCTCCCAGCAAGCTTCGCCAGGCCGAAATCCAAAATCTTCGCTTGGCTGCTGGTCGTAATGAAAATATTCGCGGGTTTGATGTCGCGATGGATGATGCCCTTCTGGTGGGCAGCGTCGAGGCCGTCGGCGATTTGGATGGCGAGGTCGAGCAAATTATCGAGCGGTAGGGGCGCCCCTTGTGGGCGCCCTTGGGCGGGCACGAGGCCTGCCCCTACAAGTCGCTCCCGTAGCGTTTGCCCTTCCAGCAGCTCCATCACGATGAAGGGCTTCCCCTCGTGTTCTTCCACCTCATAAATCGTGCAGATGTTGGGATGGTTGAGGGTGGAAGCGGCGCGAGCTTCGCGCTCAAAGCGCTCCAGTGCTTGCGGGTTGTCAGCGAGTTCGTCAGGCAGGAATTTCAGCGCCACTTGGCGGCCTAGCCTGATATCTTCCGCCCGGTACACCACTCCCATGCCGCCCTTGCCCAGCACGCCCAGCACGCGGTAGTGAGCGAGCGTCTGGCCGATTAAGGGTCCGGAGTCCGAGGGCGCCTCATCACCTGGGAGCGCGGGCGTCCCGCCCGCTGCTTTGTCCTCCGGCTCAAATCCGTCGGCCCGCCATGAGGGCTTGTCAGCGACGGGTTCGGGCCGAAGCGGGCGGGACGCCCGCGCTCCCAGGGATTCCACCGGATAGATGAACCGGTAGCCGCGGCGCGGGAGAGTCTCGACATAGCGGGGCGTGTCGGCGTCGTCACCGAGCGCCTGACGCTGTTTCTTGACGGCCGTCTTGACGCTGTGTTCGTACTCAACGATGGTGCCGTTCGGCCACAGGGTCTGAATGATCTCGTCGTGGGCGACCAACTCACCAGGATGTTCAAGCAGAAGTCTCAAGATCTGAAACGGCTGCTCCTGCAGCTTGACCTTGAAGCCGTTACGGCGCAATTCACCGGCCCTGAGGTCTAACTCAAAGACCCCGAAACGCGCCGCCTGCCGACTTGGCGTAGGTCGTTCCATGACGTGTGATCCCGGTTTCAAGCCCAACTCGCGGAACTCAAGGAAAATCGACGTCCAGGGCGTAGATAAAATACCCTGCGTCTACTGATTGTTGATAGCTGCCTACTTTTGTTCTGGCTTTCTGACTCCTGGATCCCGACTTCTGCCTCAGAAGTTCTTGATCATCCACACGTTGCTATCTACGGTCCAGCCCAAGATCGCGAGATGACGCCCATCGGGCGAAGGGACGCCCCAGATCTGGAAGCTGCCCTTCTCCACCCACACCGGCCTGGCGTGCCCGTTCAGGTCAACGTAAAGCAGCGTCGCGCCCCCGGGCACCGAAGCTCCAATGTAGAAGCCCTTCCCATCCGGGGACCAGCTCGCTAACTCGTCAAAACCCCACCATCCATTCGCAACTACGTCGCGCGGCGCGCCGCCCTCTACTGGGATCAGGCGCACGCGGTTCTCTCCGGCCGGGAACAGGATGGCAATCTGCGAGCCATCGGGAGACAACGCCCACCAGTACCAGCCGCGGGGATCGATCGCGACCCTCGTGACCTCACGGCCTCTGCCCTTTAGGGGATCGAATGCCGTAAAGACAAGTTGCTTTTGGTCCTCGGTCCGCTCCCCCACAACGCACAAGGTAGCCGGAGCGCGCGCGCAAACATGCGCGAACCAGCCATGGGCCGTCAGCACCAACTGCGAGGGTCCGCCTGATACGGCAACGCGCCTGAGCTGTGACGGCGATGATGTGAACAAATCCTGCAGCTTGGCAAAGCTGGCGTAAATAATCCATGCGCCGTCGGCACTCAACTGTGGACCAAGCTCCACTTGCGGGGTGCTCACAAAGGGTTCGGCCGACTCCTGGTCCAGCGCCTGCTTATAGATGTCGAAGTTGCCGCTGCGGTTCGACCAAAAGAAGACGGCCCTGCTGTCTGGTGTCCAGGCAAGGGGCCAGTCACTGCGTTCATCCAGCGTTAACCTTCGTGGCCGCGCCTTCAGTTGCGGCCGACCCTTCTCGAGGTCGCCGACGTAAACATCCGACTGTGCGTTGACCCGCCCAAACACGAGCTGCTTGCCGTCAGCAGTGGCGTTAGGACCTGCCAAAGAGAATTCGGTCCAGTTGGTCATTCGTCTTGGCTTGCCAGTGGGTTGACCGGTGCCGGCGTCCACCTTGATTTCCCAAAAATTCGTCTCCATTGAACCAAGCGCCAGCCCGGCTTCACCGAGGGAGTAAATCAGGCGTCCATCCGCTAACCACCAGAATCCTCCTCCATTTGCAAGCTGCGGATCAGACAGAACGACTGCAGGCTCGCCCCCTCTTAGATTGCGGCTCTCGATGCTGCATCGGACTCCTTCGGGTGCGGAGCGCACACGCCCATAGGCGATCCGCCGGCTATCCGGGGACCACACCACTCTGACGAGGGACTCGCGTTCGCCCCCGGTGATAATCTTGCGAGGTTCCTCGCCGTTTACCCCCATCACCCAGATGTCGGAGGCGAAGAAGGTCGAAGTAAAAGCGATCAACGACCCGTCAGGTGACACGGACCAGGCTACCGCCCCCTCGCGAATCTCGCGCGGAGCGCCACCCAGCATGGAAATGACCCAGACGCTGGAATGCTCCGCGTCAAGAGAGGCCACCTGAGCCAACAACTTGGTCCCGTCCGGAAACCAGCCCACCGGCGTCCAGCCTGTGACGTCGTTTCCCACACCCTCGGGTTGAGGAATGGTCCGGTTCTCGCCGGTATCGATCAACTGCAAGTGGATACCAGCCTGATCGGCGTATGCAAGATACTTTCCATCCGGTGAGATGTGAGGGTCGGTCGCGGGATTGCCAGGGGGATTGGCGGTGAGTCGGTAGGGCTTCGGTTCCGGCTGGGGCGGTCGGGGGCGATCCGTGGCGAACCATACCAAGCCTGCCACTGCAATCAGTGCTACGGTTCCCGTCAGCACCAGCGGCCAGCGACGTAGCCTGGGAGCCTCGCGCGCTCTGGCACGGGCATCCTGCCCGTGTTGTTCCGTTTCTTCGCGGGAGCGGGACGCTCCCGCCACAGCGGCCCGGACGGCCGCGCTACCAATTTCACGCTTCAGCCGCTTCAGTTCCGCCCGCAGATCGCCCGCGCTGTGATAACGCAGGTCGCGTTCTTTTTCGAGCGCCCTCCCGATGATCTCCTCCAGCTTCGGCGGCAGATCGGCGTTGGATTCTCGCGCTGGTTTCGGGGCGCCGCGAACTATGGCGTCATGGACTGACGCGATTGTTTCACCCGAAAACGCTGGCTTTCCTGTCGCCATTTCGTAGAGCACGAGGCCGAACGAGAAGAGGTCCGTACGCGCGTCGATCTTCTCGCCGCGTATCTGCTCCGGCGACATGTAGGCTGCGGTGCCCATCATGGCGTCGGGACGAGTGAGGTGCTCGGGGTCTATAGAAGCCGTGGCACGGGCATCTTGCCCGTGAGTGCTGAGGCTGGCGTCCTGGTCCACGGGCGGGACGCCCGTGCCACGGTGGGGCAGCAGCTTTGCCAGGCCAAAATCCAGAATCTTCGCCTGGCCGGTCGTGGTGATGAAGATGTTCGCCGGTTTGATGTCGCGATGGATGATGCCCTTTTGGTGCGCGGCGTCCAACCCGTCCGCAATTTGGATGGCGAGATCGAGTAACTCACCAACTTGTAGCGCAACGCCCAATGTGTGGCGTTGCGGTTCTTCCGGCTCAAAAGCCGCAGGGCCGAAAGGCGGGCCCTGCGCTACGAGTCTCTCCTTGAGCGTTTGCCCCTCCAGCAGCTCCATCACGATGAAGGGCCTTCCCTCGTGCTCTTCCACTTCGTAAATGGTGCAGATGTTGGGATGGTTCAGCGTAGACGCGGCCCGAGCTTCGCGTTCGAAGCGCTCCAGCGCTTGCGGGTTGTCAGCGAGTTCGTCAGGCAGGAATTTCAGCGCCACTTGGCGGCCGAGGCGAATGTCTTCCGCGCGGTAGACCACGCCCATGCCGCCTTTTCCCACCACGCCCAGCACGCGGTAGTGAGCGAGCGTCTGGCCGATTAAGGGTCCGGAGTCCGAGGGCGCCTCATCACCTGGGAGCGCGGGCGTCCCGCCCGCTGCTTTGTCCTCGGGCTCAAATCCGTCGGCCCGCCATGAGGGCTTGTCAGCGACGGGTTCGGGCCGAAGCGGGCGGGACGCCCGCGCTCCCAGGGATTCCACCGGATAGATGAACCGGTAGCCGCGCCGGGGCAGCGTCTCTACGTATCGGGGAGTCTCCGCATCGTCGCCCAGGGCCTGGCGCAGCTTCTTGACGGCTGTCTTGACGCTATGTTCGTACTCGACAATCGTGCCGTTGGGCCACAGCGTCTGAATGATCTCATCGTGGGTGACCAACTCGCCCGGACGTTCCAGCAGGAGTCTCAGGACCTGAAACGGCTGCTCCTGCAGCTTGACTTTGAACCCATTGCGGCGCAGTTCACCGGCCTTGAGGTCCAATTCAAAGACCCCGAAACATACGGCCGACCGTTTGAGGGTGGGTTCGTCTACTGCCAAGCGCAGCCCCTCCCTGGATGTAGGAGCTAATGAGCTATCAGGCGAGGTCCTCGCCCGCAACGGAACCCATTGTAGCAAAACGCAATATTAGTTCAAGACCTCGCCAGTGTCGCCGGCACTGGCGTCATTTGCTTGGGCGGAATCCTCTCCAGATGCCGTCATTCCCGCGAAGGCGGGAATCCACTTTTCTTCTTATACCTCCCTTTCCAAGAGCCTCTGCAATGGATTCCCGCTTTCGCGGGAATCACTGCATCGGGGCGTTCAGACCGCACTTTGTGCCATGCGGTCACCTACTTATTTTCCCTATATCGTTCGGCAACCCAAACATTTTCCCTTCGCGCCGAACACTGCCTGGACTTTACATGGTGAACCCCACCCCAGGATGATGATGATGTCAAGTTACTTTCGCATAATATGTAGGCTAGTCTGCGGACGATACTGGCCGATCGCAGAGCATCGATGAGACTAACATTCCGGCGTCAGGCGTCAAGGTGAAGATGACAGGCAGGGGTTCGGTTGGTCGTGAGGTTTGTAGATTACACTCGCTGGATCATTTAGCGAAACCTTGATATACCACTTCAAGTGGCTGAGAATGTCCGTGCGGGCGCCGCGCTACGGGTACCGTAAGGAGTACGAGCTAGTGAAGAAAACCAGCAGACGAAGATTCCTTGGCGACTCCATTGGCGTTTCACTCGGATTGAATGTGGTGAAGGGACTCGTGCCGGCTGACGCTGCTTCCCCGCCCGAGGCAAACGGAAGCCCGGCAGCCGAGAACCCGCTGCCCGGTACCAAGCCGCTCACGGCCACCGGCGACCTTGCGGCCCAAATGGTTGACGGCATCCGCGAGTATCTCATCCAGGCTACTGCGGATTGCGTGAGTGACCGCGCCCGCTTCTGGAAACCAGACTTCTCTTCTGCCCGCGCCTACGAAGACTCCGTTAACCCTAACCGCGAGCGGCTTCGGAAGATCATCGGCGCAGTTGATCCCCGAGTGCCGGCGCCGGCACTGCAGATTTTGGCAGCGTCGCCGGCAGCGCCGGAGGTCGCGCGTGGCGCGCGGTTCAAGGCCTATGCCCTGCGCTGGGAGGTGTGCAGCGCGGCCACCGGCGATTACAGTCCGCTTGAAGGCGAAGGTTTGCTGTTGGAGCCGGTAGGGCGTGCGCGAGCGCGCGTTGTAGCTGTGCCTGACGCTGACTGGTCACCGGAAGCAGCCGTTGGTCTTGCACCCGGAGTTCCGGCCGCCGCTCAGTTTCCGAGGAGGCTGGCCGAGAGCGGCTGCCAGGTGATCGTGCCCGTGCTGATCGATCGCAGCGACAAATGGTCGGGAATCACCGGCATCAAAATGACTAACCAGCCGCACCGCGAATGGATCTACCGCATGGCGTTTGAAGTGGGCCGCCACATCATCGGGTTCGAGGTGCAAAAAATCCTTGCCGCCGTTGATTGGTTCGAGGCGCAAAACAAATCTCAGACGCTCCCCATGGGAGTCTGGGGTTACGGCGAGGGAGGCCTTCTGGCGCTTTATGCGGCAGCTCTTGACACGCGGATTCGCGCAGCAGCGGTTAGCGGCTACGTCCAGTCGCGCCAAGAACTCTGGAAGGAGCCCATTTACCGGGATCTTTGGGGGCTGCTTCGCGAGTTCGGCGACGCGGAAATTGCCGGGCTCGTGGCACCGCGAGCGCTGGTGGTGGAGGCCTGCTCCGGTCCCGCCGTTTCCGGGCCGCCGCCCGCGCAGCAGGACCGGGAAAATGCGGCCTGCCCAAACGGCACACTTGCCACGCCCCAACTCGACAACGTCAAACAGGAAGTCACCCGCGCTCGGGAAGTCTTCCTGAAACTGAACGCGGGAGACCAATTGCAACTTGCGGTCAGCGATCAAGGGGAGGGGCAGCCGGGATCAATCGGCGCTCTCAAGGCGTTTCTAAGCGCGCTTGGTGTTACGCCAGCCTTAAAGTCTGTAGAACGGCAAGAGGCGCCACTTAGAGACTTCCGGGAGACGTACGACGCTGAGCCGCGATTGCACCGCCAGTTTGAGCAGATGGTGGGCTTCACACAGGGTTTGATCCGCCTGGCGCCGCGGCGCCGTGCAGAATTCTGGGCAACCGCCGATACCAGCTCGATGAAACGCTGGCAGGAAACCACCGTACGCCAGCGTGAGCACGTCTGGGAGGAAGTCATCGGTCGGCTTCCGGCGGCTACACTACCGCCCGATCCACGCACGCGGCTGATTTACGAAACTGAAACCCTTGCCGGATACGAAGTGGTCCTCGACGTCTCGTCCAAGGTCTTCGCTTACGGAATCCTGGTCTTGCCCAAAGACCTCAGGCCCGGCGAGCGGCGGCCCGTGGTTGTATGCCAGCACGGCCTGGAAGGGCGCCCCGCGGAGGCGGCCGATCCGCGGACGCCGGACGGCTACATGCATCACTTTGCCGTCGCCCTGGCAGAGGAAGGCTTCGTGACGTTCGCGCCGCAAAATCCTTACATCGGCCACGACAGTTTTCGCATGATTCAACGCCTCGGCCACCCCGTCAAACTGGCTCTGTTCTCGTTCATCATCGGCCAGCATCAGACGATCCTCGACTGGCTTTCCACGCAGACGTACGTAGACCCTGAGCGAATCGGCTTCTACGGTATCTCGTACGGAGGCAAGACGGCGGTTCGCGTCCCGCCCTTTGTGGACCGCTACGCGGTTTCGATTTGCACGGCGGACTTCAATGAGTGGGTTTGGAAGACCACCAGCGTTGAATCGCCGTACATCTACATGCTGCTGCCCGAATATGACATGTACGAGTTCGACTTCGCGAACGTCGTCAATTATGCTGAACTGGCGAAGCTCATCGCGCCGCGGCCTTTCATGGTGGAACGCGGGCATGACGACGGAGTAGCGCCCGACGAGTGGGTGGCCTATGAATACGCAAGAGTGCGGCGCTTCTATGCCGAGATGGGACTCCCGCAGAATACGGCGATCGAGTGGTGGAACGGTCCGCATGCCATCCATGGCGTGGGCACCTTCGAGTTTCTGCGCCGCCACCTGCGGTGGGCAGGACGAGGGCAGCAGGAAGCCTGAGGCGGCAATGATTGGCGCAGTGCAAACGCTTGACAACCGAGTCAGTTGTCGATGTTCAAGGTCAGACAGGTTCGTGGCGCGAACCGCCGCGAGCGAAGGGGCTAATTTGGGATGAGTGTTCCGACGCTCAGACAACTCTACATTCCGATTGCGGCTTGGCTCCTTTTTGCCACGTTACAAGTGTTGGCGGCGGACCGGGCCGACGAGCACCTCCAACGTGGTAACGCTCTCGCTCAACAGCAGGATTGGTCTGCGGCTGCCGTCGAGTATCGGGAAGCCTTGCGGCTGCGTCCCCGCTACCCCGAAGCGCACTACAACCTCGGCAACGTCCTTGAGGTGCGTGGGGATCGGCAGGGCGCCATCGCCGAGTTTCGTCAGGCCCTGTCACTGAAGCCTGACTACGTCGAAGCCCACAACAATTTGGCACTGGCCCTTCAGGCTTCAGGCGACTACAACGAAGCTCTCAGCCAATTCGGCGAGGTCATCCGCATCAAACCTGACTACGCCGAGGCCCACTTCAATCTTGGGAATCTTTTGGCCGGCAAGAGTGAATGGGACGCGGCCATCGCGGAGTATCGGTTGGCGCTCCTGCTCCGGCCCGCGGACACCGCGGCGCGTATAAACCTAGGATACGCGCTTGCAAAGAAGGGCGCTGCCGACTCGGCAATCCTACAGCTTCGGGAGGTACTTCGCACCAAACCTGGCGACGCTGGGGCGCACTTTAACCTTGCGAACGTGCTGGCGAGCCAAGGAGACCTCGATAGCGCCATCGCGGAGTATCGGCTGGCGCTCCTGCTGAAGCCGGGAGACGCCGCGGTGGAGGATAATCTCGGCTACGCCATCGAACAGAGGGGAGACTTGAATCGCGCGATTCTGGAGTATCGGGCCGCTGTCCACTCACAACCCGGTGACGTGCGGGCTCACTTCAATCTGGCCGCCGCACTTGAAAGCATCGGCCAATTGCGGGCGGCGCTCGAAGAGTATGGAATGGCCGCCAAGCTCGACCCGGGTAATGAGGGATTCCAGGCCGAATATGCACGGCTGGCAGCTCTGCTCAAACACTGAAGTTTGGATTGCAATCGGGCGTGGATGCGGGAGGGCGATGCGACGGTGCAGACCAGTTCGGTGGGATGTAGTGGAAGGGGCGCGCTCAGTTGGGCAGGCAGAGTGGGTCTCTGCTCTGAGCGATGCGGGGAGCGGTGCGTTGGGAAGCTTGAGGAGGGGCGAGTTGAGGGGCGTGTTCCGGTGCGCCGAAGTGCTTGCGCAGAACGTTGACGATGCGCTCTGCGGCGTGTCCGTCCCAGAGCTGTGGTATACGGCCTTGTTTCGCTCGACCCGCAAGAATTTCATGGGCGGCATTCACGATCCGCACCGGGTCAAGGCCGACAATTTGGTTCGTTCCCTGCGTCACGGTTATGTGCCGTTCGGTGTTGTTCCGGAGGGTGAGGCAAGCAACGCCCATCGCGGTGGTCTCTTCCTGCACGCCGCCGGAGTCGGTGAGAACAAGGCAGGCCTTGCTCTCAAGGTGAAGAAACTCCAGGTACGGCAGCGGAGGAATCATCAGAATCACACCGCGGCGTCTCGCTTGCCGCAACGACCTACGCTCGAGCCCGAATTGCCGCAGCCGCGCCTGAGTGCGAGGGTGCACCGGGAACACAAGAGGAACGCGGGCCGCGATGCTCTCCAGGGCCGGCCACACCTGCCGCAGAACTTCGCGGTCATCAACGGTGGCTGGCCGATGGAGCGTCGCCAGGGCATACTTGTGTCCGACGAGGCCGAGCCTCCGCAGTGCGGCCGATCGCTGAGCCAGCGGCAGGCATTGCCTCAGGCTGTCAATCATCACGTTACCCACAAAGAAGACGCGTTCGGGTAGATACCCCTCCGCCATCAGATTGCATACAGCACTAGGCTCGCTAGCGAACCACAGGGTGGATACGCCGTCGGTGATGATCCGGTTCACTTCCTCCGGCATGGTGATGTCAAAGCTGCGCAGCCCGGCTTCCACATGGGCGATCGGGATGCCCAGTTCCGTGGCCGCAACCGCCGCGGCCACCGTGGAGTTAACATCCCCTACCACAAGCACCACGTCCGGCCGCTCGAAACCCATGATCTGCGCGAGGGCTTGTGTCATGGCTAGCTCGCGCCGGGCGGCGTCGCCGCTCAGCACAAAATCGGGCCGTGGGATTCGAAGATCCTGCCAGAAGCAATCCACCATGTCGCGGCTCGAGTGCTGCCCGGTGTGCACGAGGATGGGGCGAATCCCGGCATGCTCCCGCATGCGGGCCAGTAAGGGCGCGATCTTAACAAAGTTGGGCCGCGCGCCTACGACGTTGAGTACCTTTATCATTGTCGTCCCCAAAGACTGTACGCGGCGTCAAAATCGGCAACGCGGCCCTGGGAACGCGGGCGTCTCGCCCGCAAAGGTTCGAAATGAGTGAGCGGGCGGGACGCCCGCGCTCCCAGGTTGCTGGCCTATGACGCTATGTCATAAGCGGGCCGGGCCTACGGCGAACTCGGACTCGCAGGACCGCCGCCCCCTCCTCCGTGCCCGCCCGCAGCCGCGGCGGCAATGCCGGCCGCCGCACCGCCACCAGCGAGCAGCAACAAGAGAGTGGTGTTGCTGCCGCCGTGCGCTTCCGGAGTAGCCGGCGGCGCCTGGCCTGCGCTCTGGCTGGGCGCCGGCGCGCCTTCTTCCGGCCGAGCGGCCGTCACAACCGCGGGGCAAGCCGCGCTCTGCCCCTCCGGCAGCGAGCGGCGGGTGCCGGTCGCGGTCTCCATAAGGGAAACACTTCCCTGGTTTGCGGTGACGGTTGCACTGGCATTTGCACTGGCGCCGGGCGCCAAAGCCACGGAGTAGGAAGCGCCGGCGGGCACCGAAGGCTCAATTCGGCACCCGGAGGTTGATACCGCCAGGTAACTGGAGCCTTGCACGCTGGCGGTGACCGTTCCTTTGCCGAGCTTTGCCACCAGATGACTTGGGGTGCCGTCGAGGCTCACGCTGGTATCCTCGGAGACTTCGAGTTGACTGGTAGCGGAAAACTTGACCAGCGCGCCGCCGGACTTGGCCGTCGTCAGGGTGTCACCAGAGACCACGGTCCCGCCGCTCGGCATCTGAACTCCGCCCAGCGATGCGAGCGACGACCTCACAATCTGGCCGAGCGCCGGCTTTGCGTTTTGGCCACTGGTAACGGCGCTCAGACACAAGACACAAGCCAGCGAAGCAAACCAGGACGTGCGAATTGACGGGTGCATGTTCTTCCTCCGGCAAATATCAATCGTCGATGTGGTGCACTCCGCAAGGGCGGGGCTTTCAGTCCCGCCGCGAAGCACACCTAAGCACTTTCAGAAGATTCATTTTGGGGCCGTCGGTGCGGCGGGGCTGAAAGCCCCGCCCTTGCGAAAGCTGCAATTTCCGGGCTGAACGCACGCCTCCGGACGGCACGAGCGGGCACGCGATGGTCGAGCGACTCCACCAATCCCGCATAGGCGTCCATGAGCCCGCATCGATCAAAGTGTTCCCGCACCCAGCGCGCCCCCGCTTCGCCGAACGCGCGCGCTTCGCGCGGATCCGCCATCAACCGCAAGACGCCCTGGGCCAACGCGGTGGGGTCGGCAGGCCGCAAGGTGATCCCGCAGCCGGCGTCAGCCACCAGCGCGGCCGCCTCGCCTCCTACCGAGCAAAGGATGGGCTTCCCGGCAGCCATGTATTCGTAAAGCTTCGAGGGGATGGTGATCTGGAACAGCGGATCGTCGCGCAAGATCACCAGCAGCGCGTCGCAGGCAGCCAGCAGACTCGGCGCCCGGCGCCGCGGCACGCCGTGCAGGAACCGCACGTTGCTGAGCCTGGCGGCGCGCGCGGCGGCTTGGAGGCGCGGTTTGTCCACTCCTTCTCCAATCAGAAGAAATGCGGCAGGCTCGCCGGACAGGCTGCGGGCAGCCTCCAGCACCGTGTCGAGCCCCTGGGCGAGACCGAGATTACCAATGTAGCCGACGACGAACCGGCCGCGCAGCGGGCGGGCTTTTCGGATCCGTGTCTCCGCGCGCATCGGGCCGAATCGTCGTGTATCCACGCCGTTGTGAATCACAACTACGCGTTCCGCCGGCACACCGAGTTCCACGAGATAGCGCCGAAAGCCTTCGCTGATCACCACCACGCGCGCCGAACACCGGTACAAGAGCCTCTCCAGGCTGCGCAGAATGCGGATCGTCAGCCCCTCGTCCATCACCCCAACCGCGCGCGCTGAGTCCGGCCAGATATCCTGCAGGTCGAAAACCAGCGGTGAGTGGTGCCGCCAATGAATCAGCAAAGCTGCAAAGCCCGTGGGCAAAGGGGAAACTGCAATGATGGCGTCGGGACGTGGAAGCTTCATTCCTGCCCAGGCGGCAGCCAGCATGAAGGTGGCGTAGTTGAGCAGACGCTTCAAGGCCCGGCCGTCTGAGGATCGGAACACCGGCACGCGAACCACTTGGTAGCCCTTTGGAGCGCGCTCCCGGTCGGGGACGTCTCGGCACAAGAGACGTCCCACGGTGCTCGGGTGATTCGGCCTGCCCGTGATCACCGTCACTTCGTGACCACGCTCTGCCAGAACTTCCGCCAGGTCCTCGGCTCGTCTGCCGGTGGCCGTGGTCTCCGGAGGGAAATACTGCGCAAGAATTGTGATTCGCATTGAGGCAGGGGTCAGTTATAAGTGGTTAGTGGTTAGTGATTAGTGGCTAGGCTAGTGGCTAGTGATGAGTGGCCGGCGGGGCACCGGTGGCACAGCCAATCCTGGCTATGCAGCTCACCACTAGCCACCAACTACTAACCCATGCCTTTGAGATCGTCGACCCGCGCGGCAAGCCGCATGCTTCGCGGACGAATGCGCGGCAGCGGTAGTGCGGACCACTTGCGATGCCACCACAGGGATCACAGATAACTTCTCCGGCGGAGCATAGTATCGCCGCATCCACTCGAGCGTCCGCGCCAGTCCAACCGCGAGCGGCACTCGCGGGCAGTGGCCCAAATCGCGTTCCGCTTTGCCCACGTCCACCTTTTTGTCGCGGGTCGTAAAGGGCTCAAGCCGTTCGTACGTCACCCGGCGATCATCTTTGCCAAGGTGGCGGAGCACCAGGTCAGACACGGTTTTGATGTCCCGATACTCCGTCGAGCCAATGTTGTACACCTCGCCTGGAATGAAGGTGTCCGCGATATTGGCCAGGGTGCGCACCGCATCGGTGACATAAGTGGCGCAGCGGTGATGCTGCAGGTAGACGGTGTAAGGAAGATCATGGAGCGCGCGGTAGCAAAAAAGGCAGTTCACGCTGCGGTAGTTGCTGTATTTTTCTCCGGGGCCGTAAACGTTGAACAGTCTCACCCGCACCGTCTCTGTGCCCGCCATCTGCGCCGAATTCATCACCTGCATTTCGCCGGCCCACTTGGTGATGGCGTAGTCGTTGAGCTGGCGCACCTCATAGAGGTCCATCACATCCTCGCGCATCACGCCATCCCAATCTCCGTAGACCTCCGAAGTGGAGAAGAACACGTGGCGGAAGCGATGCTTCTCCTGCAGCCGGATCACGTTCTTGGTGCCGATCACGTTGCTGCGCCAGAGCGTCTCGTAGAAGTCTTCGCCGTTCCAACGGCCGAATTCCGCGGCCAGGTGATAGACCATCTCGAAGCGATGATGGTCAAAGATGCGCTCAAGCTGGCGATACTCCGCCACATCGCACCTGATGTATTGCGGATCATGATGGTGTGACAGGTCGCACAGCCACACTCCGTGCCCGCGCCGGCGCAACTCCTCCACCAGCACGGTGCCGATAGCCCCGAGGCCTCCTGTAACCAGAATATTCACAGTTTTCCCCCCAATTTGGACTCGTCAGATTTGATAAGGCCGGGCTGAAGAGTGCGTGTGAAAACCGCGGACTGTAGCGGCCACGTCCCCATCGCCGCCGTTTGGGGGCGTCGGCGGTGAGGACACCGCCGCTACAGCCCGATGGTCAACTCGACCGGGCACCCGATCGCACCCTTCCCTTCCCGCTTCCTCCAGTACCGCTACGAACTGAGCTGCAATCTCCTCCCACGCCGGAACCCGCTGGACGATACTCCGTCCCTCAGCGATTAGCCTGGCGGCCAGTTCCCGGTCTTCGGCGATTCGAGCCATGTTCCTGGCCACGCTTGCCGCGTCAAGCGGATCGAAGTAGAGCGCTGCCTCGCCACACAAGTGGCGCGCAAAATCGCGGTCACTCGTGACAATCGGCAGGCCGAAGCGCATCGCTTCCAGATAGGTGCGCCCGAAGGATTCAAGCAACGTCGGCAGAACGAACGCGTCGGCCGAGCGATAGACGTCCCCCAAGCGCGCGCCCGTCACCGGTCCGATGTTCACCAACACGTTGTCCAGGCGTTCGTGTGCGATCCTCCGCAGCAGTCGCCGCGCTCCCCGATGCTGGTCAGGTTGAATCGTCAGCAGGCAGCGCACGGGGCGTCGCGTAAAGGAGGGCAGCCGCTTCATGGCTTCCACCAGCACTTCCAGGTTCTTGTGCGGATAGTATTGCGCCAGGCAGAGGAACGTGAACGGCGAGCGCGCGCCGGCAAACTGCTGCGCGACCTCCCCTCCTGAGGATTGCCCAATACCGTGACACACCTGGCAGGTGGGAAGGGCGAGACTTTCAGCCCCGCCGTCAGGAGATGGGAAGCGAGGCGTCTTCAGCCGCTGAAGCCACTTCAATGCTGCTTCAGGGGCTAAAGCCCAGCTTTGGCCGATCGCCCCACGGCGGGGCTGAAAGCCCCGCCCTTTCTCCGAACTGTCACTACAATATGCAATCCTCGTTGGCTTCCCTTGCAACTCTGCGCGTGAGCCACCTTCCATTCCCTCTGTTTCGGGCGGCAGCGCATCCGCGTCGCGGATCACCACCACTCTTGAAGGCGGGACCGCCGCAACCTCAAAGACGCGCCGTTTCATAAGGTCGGTTTGCACCACCAGGCGCACACCCTTAGGAATGCGCCGCAGGTACTTTTGGCCGTAAAGTGTCACCAGCCTTTCGCGCACCGTCAGGTTGATGCCCGCGCTGGCATCGATTGCAACGTAATGTGGGTTATGCAGCATCACGACGGTCGGCACTGCTGAGCTGCGGGGCCCAAAATTGCCCAGGCACAGCAAAGCGTCCGCTCCCTCCCGCTCGCAAATCCTTGGCACGGTTCGCTGCAGATAAATCTCCCTTGCCACAAGGCTGCTTGGCTTCTTCTGCAGAATGGTTCTGAGATTGGGCCGCTCGAGGCCTGCAAATTCCGGAAGGTCGGCAAGCAAGGCTACGAAGCTGTGCTCGCCATGCCTAGCTAGAGCGGGCAGCAGTCGCAGCGTGCCGGCCCTTCCCCCCCCACTCGTGAGACCTAGGGCTTCAATGACGAATTTCATCGTAGGATACGGTCACGCCCGACTCGCAGGAAGAGAGGCTGCCGGTAGGCCAGCCTCGCCACAACGCTGAGGATGACGAAAGAGCGGATAAATGTGCACCAAAAATCGAAGGCATCCAGCTCAACCAAAAAGATCACGGTAAGAAAGAGGCCCGTGTAAACGAACAGATGCTGCTTGCTTCCGGTCACGTTCAGCAGCTTCGTCACCGTCTCGGCCACGAAGCCGAAAAGAAACATCCCAATCAACAACCCAGGCAGGCCAAATTCGAAACAGAGGTCGCCGGGATAGGTGAGGGCGGTCGCCGTCTGGTCACCGTAGCCCAGGGCGATGCTGAACCTTCGCCCTTTATCTAGGATGGGCTTCGTCCGCCAAACGAAACGTGGAATGAACGGATAAAAAGGGAGCATCCACCACCGTTCATCACCTTTCAGCCGGTCAGCCCGCGGCCCTAGCGACAACACGGCGGCGACGCTCTGCAAAAGGTTCAACCGGCTGATTGCGCTGCCGGCTCCGGCCTCCGTCCAGCCTCCGACCGTTGACTCAGTACCGGTAGCCTGGTCCAAAGCCGAGCCGAGGATTTGTCCTGTGTCTTCCACTCCCATGGCCTCGTGCGCACGTGTCCGGACGAGTTGCCGATACTGAATTGAGAATGGATACACCACCACAAGCCCTAACACGGCGGCAGCCAGCCAGCTCTTCTTCAGTTTTCGTTCGGTCAAGGAAGAGACGACCGCGACCAGCACGAAGTTCTGCAGCAGGTTGGCTTTCATCCCTGAGAGCAGTCCCCAAATACACTCCGTTCCAAACACCAGCCAGAAAAGCGCCTTCCGTTCCAGGCTGAAGCGATGGAACGATCGTTCGATGGCCAGGATGATCAAGGCATAAGTGCCCAGTTGAAACGTAACGTTAGCCACTTGCATGGCGGCCAGATGCCGGAAGTACACGTCGAAAGAAAGTCCATAATCGTAACCAAAGTTTGCGAGAAGGTAGGTTTTGACGAGGAACGCCACAGTGTAGAGGCCCAGCGCCCACATCACGGCGGAGCCCAGCGGGGGCGACGTTGCCGACACACGCTCCCGTGTGGATGCCGCGCTCGAAACCTCAGCCTTTCTCCGTTCGGCGATGTGCGAGCCCGCCCAAAACGCCATCATGCCGATCGCCACGTAAGCCAGCGAGCGTACAAATTCACCCTCTCGACCGTGGAAGCTGGGGTTGAACTCCCCGAACGTGAGATAGCAAAGCAGGGGCGCGAGCCCAAAATCCACGAAAGCGAGAAGTGAGAGAAGATTTGGGATGGCGAAAAAGCGAAAGTCGGCTGACTGCATTCTCCAGCCGATGAACGCGGCTGTCAGAGCCCCATACACACCAAGCACCAAAAGGAAGTTGTCGAGTTCATGGCTTCCCTGGCCATCCATCAGCATCCACCCCCACACCGTGGCGGACAGCGCCAGGACGCACAGCAGCGCCAGGTGCATGGGCGGAATGAGGCTGCCGCTCTTTGCGAGGGATGCGGATGGGGTGGACATCACGCTGCGCGGGGATGACATCGCTGGGGTTTGAAGTCGCTGCATTTAGGTCTACCTGCAATGCCGATAGGGGCAGGGAGAGTTCGCGTCATTCCCGCGAAGGCGGGAATCCATCAGTTTTCACGCAGGCCGTGCCATTTTCCATCTCAGATGTTCGGCCGCACCCATCACGTCAGCCACCTGGACCAATTTCACGCACAAGTTGTCGCGCGGGCACTCGTCAAGGTAGCAAGCGCGGCACGGCACGTCTTCCCGAAGCACAATGTTTTGTGCGCCGTGCGGATGCCATTTGCCGCGCATCTCCCGCGCCGAAAATATGGAAACGCAAGGAGTACCGACGGCCGCTGCCATGTGCTGCACTCCGGAGTCATTGCAGACTACAAACGCGCAGCGCCTGAGCGCCTCGCACGATTCCAGGGCGGAAGTGTGCCCGGCGAGGCTCAAGGCATTGCTGCCTATCTGCGACGCAAGCCAGTTGCACGCCTGTTCGTCACCGGCGCCCCCAACCAAAAGCAGGTGGAAGCCCAGGCGCGACAGCGCCTGGCCCACCTCCACGTAGCGTTCGAGCGGCCAGCGGTTTGCCGGACGCTTCGCCCCGGGTGCAATCGCCACTATCGGCGCGCCTTCAGTTGTGGAGCTTCGAAGCATTCGGTCAACAGCGCCGGCGTGCTGTTTCGTGAGAGTCAGCGGAAAGCGCACTGGGGGCGTTGGTATGCCGCACCTTGCGACGATGAGCCGCAGGCGCTCGACCTCGTTGGGGAATACCTTCTGTTCGGCTTGAGCCCGCGCCGCCCACTTTATCGTGGATACAGTCCAGCCGTAGCCCCACCTCGCCCCCGAAAGACGGGCCGCCAGCATGTTGCGCAGCAGCACCGGAAGGGTCGCAAGGCTGCTCGGAAGCTCCATCCAAACGTCAAACTTCTTCTGGCGAAGTTGCCGGATGAGCCGGAAGCGCTGGCAGAAAGTCCGGATGTCTTCGCCGTGGTAGACAAACAACTCGTCAAGCCACGGCGCGTCCGCCAGCAGCTCACGGGCGCCCGGCATTCCGGTGTTGCCGGGCGAGGTCACCAGTGTGATCCGAGCGCTTGGGTACGCCCGGCGCACTGCGTCCATTGCTGGCAGGGCACATAGAATGTCGCCCAGATTGCCGATCCTGTACACGCAGACGTGGCGGGGCTGCGCCGGCCGACGTCGCGGCCAGACGCAGCACCGCACCAGTGCCAACAGGGTGTTGGCGAGCCGGTATAATGCGGAAGCCACGGCAGACGGTAGATTTCGGACTGTGGACATCCGTGTCGTGTCGGTTAGGGTCACTCCTGAATCGGACAGCCCCTGCGCCGCAGGCGCTTTGGAGTGCGGCAGCTTGCTGCCGCTCTCGTCCCGCGAGCTCGCTCGCGGCCATTCATACCTTTGGGCCGGATGGGTTCGCGAACCGGCCAGCAAGCTGGCCCAAGAAAGCGGTAGCAAGCTACCGCACTCCAAGGCGCTTCGCGCTTTTTCATCCACTAGGCGACTGCTGAGCTGCATTCAACTGGGCCTTGCGTAACAAGTTTGGCAACGGAAGTAGTTCCGCCAGACGAGCGCCCCAGAATCTTCAGCATCTTTTGCAGCCTGATCTCGTAAGTGTGCTCGCGATGGGCGCGAGCGTAAGCGCGATCGGAGATGGCTCGCCGCTCTTCGGGGTGCGCGAGATAGTAATCGACCTTTTGGCGAAGCTCTTCACGGCTTCGGAACGTTACCACTTCGCGCTCAGGCTCGAAGAGTTCGGCGAGGCCCGGTTTCCATTCGGCAATCTGAAAGGCGCCGCAGCCCGCCGCCTCGAACAGTCGGCAATTGACGCCTTCGATTTCGGCGAAGTGCATGGTGTTCAGCACAATCTTGGCGGCGTTAAACGCCTTGGATTTTTCCACTTCTGCCACGTAGACGTTCGGGTAACGGCGGCGCAGCGGCGAATCAAGCCAGAAGGGGTAACCGGCGCCCCACAGCTTGAGGTCATGGTCTCGAAACATTTCGAGCAGCCGGGCACGGTAGTAGTACATGCCCGAAGCGGTGGTTAGGTCGCAGCCATACTTGCGGCGGTCAGCTTCGCTCAACTCCACGCGGTGGTGCCACTGCGGGTTGCAGGCTTCCGGAAGATAGTAGGCCTTCAGGCCCAGCTTGGCCCTGAAGGCGTCCACCATGTACGGATCTTTGAAGAAGCACGCATCAAGGTCGCTCGCCAGCAGGTACTGACGGCCCAGGTTCACCAGCGCATCGGGGTACCAAGCGGCCACCTTCGCGGCCGACATCTTCCGGAGCTCTTCGATCACCCGGGGATGAAACGTCGCGTGCGTGATGAGGACCAGGTCGGGCTGAAAGGCGCGGACGCCGCGCAGCAGGGACCGCCGCCGGCTGCGCTCAAGCGCCGGCAGAGCCTTGGCCAGATGTTCCGCCAGAATCGATCCTGCGTATCCCAGACGCCAGCGGTGGGGTGAGGGATCAACGGTTGCCACCGCGTGCCCCATCGATTCGGCCGCCGCCGCGATGTTGCGGGCGAAGGAGTCAGGATAGATGCGTCCTGAAATTAGAATTCGCATGGGTGGCTTTATGGATTCAAGGGTGCTTCAAGTTCGTGAGCACCATCGCTGCACGCCACAACGTCCGCCCTGGAAGGGCGCAACGTAATAGCCGGGGGCATCGCCCCCGGAAATATGTCACGATCATGTGGCGGACCCTGAAGGGGTCGTATACCCATTCACCAGGAATAGCGCTCATCGTCGTTTGAAGTATTGACCCTTGCAGGGTCATCACGGATGCTTCACCTTGTTCCGGGGGCGATGCCCCCGGCTATTGTCTGGCTCCCTTTCAGGGAGCGGGTGGCCCGAAGCACCGGGTGAGAAAGACGTCACTGTGAAACTCCCGTCAGCCGATCCCTGTAAGAAGATTGGTACTGTGAAACTCCCGCCAGCCGATCCCTGTACGAAGATTGGTTACGACGCGAGTCTAGCGGGTCTCGCGCCCCTCCTTTTTGCTTGACTTTTCTATTCAGGCTGTGCTACTAACTAGTTATGAAACTAGACCCTGTTTTTTTCGCAACTGATCTTCGCCTCTCTGTGGCCCAATCTGCTGAAAGCGACAGGGGTGGGGGTTCCAAAAAATCGCGAAATGAAGGAGGGTCCCACGATGTTGTTGATAACAAAGGACCGATTTTTGGAACCCACGATGTTTATGATAAATAAGGTACTTAGCTTGTATATGCCACGATGTTGATGAAAACACATGTACTTATGCTTGAGACCGGTAACGATCACGTCGCAAGCGGCGACAACGAAGTTGAAGGTGTCGAAATGCAAAGGTTAGGCGAGTCACCCTCGACCTTGAAGTTTCGACTTTTCGACTGAACATACGGTCGAAGCCTAAGACTCCTTTAGAATCAACAGCAATTGCAAACGAACCCAGCATCTTATTCATTCCGATGCACTTACATCTTTAATCCCAGCATATTATTGATAAATATGGTAGTTATGCTCTAAAACTGGGTTCCTGGGGCTCAGCGCCTACGGCGCTGTCTGGCTGAGCGCAGGAAGCGCCAGAGGGCTGCCGAGCAGATCTCGCAGCCCGATGCGCAGCCGCGTCCGCGCCAGGTGCAGCGTAACCGCTAAGCCGGTGGAATAGGCTAGGGTAGAGGCTACGGCCGCTCCCAGGAATCCGAATCGTGGCAGGAACAGCAGCAGGGCTCCGAAGGTGACCGCCGTCGAGATTCCCTCCGAGTACGAGGGCAGCAAGGGTTGATCGAGCGCGCGCGCGCCGTCGTAAAGCACCTGGTTCAAGCCGAGGGCTACTGACCCGGGCAGCAGAATCTTGCAGGCCGTGACCGCAGGACCGAACGAAGGCCCGTAAGCGAAGTTGATCAACCAGGGACAGAGAACCAGCAGCAGTCCGCATCCGGCGCCGAGCGCTGCCAGCGTCAGCCGGAATGATCGAGCGATGACGCGCCGCGCCTCTTCTGGCGCGAGGTTCGAGCCCGTGGCGAGGGTCACCACGCCCGCAGCTTGCGGGAAGAAGCTCACCGCTGTGGCGAGGGCAACCGCCACCACGTAAAGTCCCAAGTCGTGAGGGCCGACGAAGAGCGAAAGCAGAAGCTGGTCTGACCGCTGGTTGACGTACGAGGTGACCGAGGAGAGGTTCGATTTACACCCGAACTTCAGAAGGCTTGCGCAAGCGCTCCGATTCCAGGCAAGGAATCGGCCCGCTTGCTGCCGCGCTCTGCAGAACGCGAGCCAAAGGCCGACGCCCACGGTGAGGCAGGCGCCGATAATCTGCAAGGCCACGACCTCACGCAGGCTGCACCGGCCTCGCAGCATGAGGATGATGAGCCCCGCGGCGTAGACACACGGCGTGATGGCCCGGAGCAGGTTGAAAGAGAGCAGGTCAAGGCGCCCTTGCAGCAGGTTCGCCGGGTAGCCGCCCAGCATGATGAGCGGGGCGAACGCCAGGAAAAGAAATGAGACGTGCCGCACTTCCGGGCTGTAATGCCGCAGGGCTAATGCGACAACCGGGCGACCGGCGACCAGCACGATGATCGACTGAGCCAGCCAGAGGACGAGCGCGGCGGTCCACACCTCGGCAAGTGTGAAGCGTTGCTTGCCGGCGTGAAAGACGATGGCTTGGTTAAGCCCGAGGCTAGCGAACAGAACCAGCACCAGAGGCCAGAGCACGGCGGCGGCAAGCGCCCCGCGGCCCTGAGGTCCCAGCAAGCGCGCCGCAGCGATTCCGGTGAAGACGCCTACCGCCAGAATGGTGGCCTGGCTGCCGACGGTGGTGGCGAGGTTTTGGAAATAGCGTGATTGCAAGGGTTGAATCACGATGCTACGCCGCGGGGCTGACCTGCCCGCTCGGGTTCAGTTTTGCAGCTACCTACTGCGATCGCCGCGCAGAGGCTGAACCAGGCAGCGTTCGCGGGAATGTGGAGATTGAAGTCAGCGAGGCTATGAATCAGCAGCCCACAGCACCCGATCGCCGCGCCCAAGCGAATCCAGCCGCTGGTGGAATCCAGCCGCTGGCGCAGATGGGAAAAGGCGCCGGTAACGAACAGCCCGAGCGCCGCCAGAATCAGCGCGCCGCCCACAACTCCTGTTTCCGCGAAAGCCTCGGCGTAATCGTCGTGCGCGTGGTCCCATTCGAGGTCGCTCGGGAAGCTGCGGTAGCGCGGGTAGACGGTGGCAAAGCTTCCCAGGCCTGTGCCGAGCAAGGGGTGCTCCGCGAAGATATGCAGCGCGTCGCGGGTCAACAACTGGCGCTCGCCCAGCGTGGCTTCGGGAGCGCGATGCACATCGGTCACAGTGCGGAGCCGTTGCGAGAGTTGGCCCGGATCAAGCCACAAGAACATTGCCGTGGCGGCGGCGATGCTCAACGCGCCGACAACAGCCGCGCGCCGGTGCCTGGCGCCCGGAAGGTGCCGCCAAAGGATCACGGCCAGAAGAACGACCTCAACCACCAGCGAGACCAGCCCTCCTCGCGAGCCGGAGAGCGGCACCGACGCAAGAGCGATCAGAACCGGGAAAGCTGCGGCGGCTACCCGTCGGCGATATCGAGGTTGCCGCCACAAGGCGATGAGCCAACAGATGGCGATCGGGATGAGCATCTCCATCAAGCCGGCGTAGTGGTTGTGGTTGACGTAAGGGCCGAAAATCCATCCGCCCCAGCGTGGCTTGACGAAACCGTAGATGGTGGCGGGTTCTGAGAAGAACTGCAGCATGGCGAACAGGGCCAGAGCGCAAGTGAGAATGGTGATGGTGAGGGCGAATCGGCGAAGGGGCCGCGACCCGGCGCTCCAAAGCTGAGTCGCAAGAACGAAAATGATGAGGTCGGCCGCGAGCTTGATGAGTGATTCCCGCGTGGAAATGGCGTCGGCCGTGGCGTGCGAAAAATATTGAGCGAGCGCCAGCAGAAGAAACGCACCGGCCGGAAGGTAAAGTGGTGTCCAAGCGATGCTGATGGTGTCCTGCCGAGCGCTGCCCATGGCCCAAAGCACCAGGGCCGTCGCCGACAGCACGATCAGGGCTCCCCAGGCCCACGCCTGCACCGCGCCGAACGCCAACGTGCCAAGTGCCAAGGTCAAGATCAGCACGATGCGAGCGGTAGACCACCAACGTGTATCCGTGTGATGCGTGGCGGGACCAGCCGCCTCGCGGCGGCTTAGCCAATATGTCCCGTCACGACACGATAAGGGCGGGGCTTCAGCCCCGCCGATTCTGTGAAACTCCGACCTTTGTTTTTCGCTCTGTGCGCAGCTTGCTTGCGACAAGCTGCGCGCAGAGCGGAAGACCTCGAATACTTGATGAAGGCTGTAACGGCGAGGCTGAAGCCCCGCCCTTATCGAATCCTGGCGGGAAACACGATCGAGCTCGGCTTCTGGGCCGTGGTGAGCGAAGGAATATGTGGCCATGCTAGTTCTCAGACGCGGTCGGAGCCACCGCTTTCGCCAACGCGCCAGATGCCGAGTCAGGCTGCGCGGACGTGAGCGATACATCGTCCAGCCAGAAAGTGCCGGTGATGTCGAACGGAAAGGCGCGACTCCGTGGCCGCCAGACCGCGATCTTCACCAACCTGGTTTGAGGACCGGTCGTGAAGCTGACGTGGACTTGGTGCCAGGGTGTGGTGCCAATCGTTGGCTCGGTGGCGGCGTCAAGACCGGCCGCACAACGTGGGTCCAGCACGCGAAGTCGCGGACCCGCATCCGACGTGATCGCTTGAGTGCGGACAAACGCGGTCAAGAGATAGGGCCGGCTTGGTTGCACAGGCACCCATTGGTACACGGGCTCGGATTCGTCGTTCCGCTCGCCCGCAAACTCGATTCGTGCGACGCGAGAACCGCTATGGGCTGCTGCATTTGAAAAGGTGACGGAGGCGAAGGGCAAAGACTGGTATCGCCAGTCGAAGCCTGCGTTCAGCGGTGTTTCTTCGAAGCCGCCATTAAAGACGTATTGGCGGTGAGCGGCATCGGCAGTTTGGCCCTCTGCCGGTCTTCGTGGGCTCCCAGGAGGGATGACGCCGAGCGCTTGCAAGTCGTTCCAGACGACACTTGCTTCGCGCTGTCTCCCCGCATCGATGAGTTGGTCTAAGTACGGTTCAACGGCGGAAAAGGCAAGCGGCGCACTGCCCGATTCGGCTCGGGTAAGGCGCTCGGTGGCGAGTTGGCGCCAGACGGTATCTGCGAGGTGAGGTTGATCGTTGTTCTCGAGAAAGGTCACGAGCGCGACACGAAGAGATGGGTTCAGGTTCAAGACCGATGCATGTGTCCATTGGTCTGAGTCCAGCATGCGGGTGCACACCTGAAACACGGCGTCAGCGTACGTCGAGTCCAGATGCAGCAACCGTCGAAACAGCGCCAGGCCTCGATCCGGTTGGCCCGCGCGAAGAGCGTAATTGGCCGCGGTCCAGTAAAGACGGGGCGTCATGGGGCTCAGTTCCACGGCGCGCTGGAACGAGCGGCCGGCGCAGGCCGCGTCCTGGTTCGCTTCGCAGGCCGAAGCGAGATCGAGCCAATAAAGCGCCTCAGTGGGATTCAACTCGACGGCGCGGCGCAGATGCCACAGCCCGTTCGCAGCCTCAGATGCGGACGAAGAATAGAACCGCGCCAGGCCGAGGCTGTGATGGAGCTCCGGATTCGCGGGATCAAGGGTCAGGGCCTTCTCAATCGCCAATGGCTTGGCGCTTTCGCCCAAGGTGATGATGGCCGCAAGCCGCGCGGCTTGCCACGCCATAAACAGCGCCGTCGAACCGGCGACGAGCACAAGCAGACATCGCGCCAGACGCAGCGGCCGCAAGCAGAATATGGTGGTGGAACTGAAGCTCAGCATGGAACCATCGTCGAGTCTAGGAGGCCGGCGACACTTGGGAAGTGTCGTAGTACGAGCGATAGTAGCGGGAATACCGCGAGTAATAGTATGTATCGTGGCGAAAATCCACTTTGTTCATCACCACGCCCAGCAGGCGGCCGCCGGCGTTCTCAAGCAGTGAGTGGGCGCGGAGGAGCGCGCCACGCACCGTGACGCCGCTCTCGACCACGAGAATGACGCCGTCCGCTAAGGTTGACAGAATCGTAGCGTCGGTCACCATCAGCAGCGGTGGAGAGTCCACAACGATATGGTCAAACCGCTCCCGAAGCTGCTGGAGGATGTCTGCCATTCGCGGCGAAGAGAGCAACTCTGCAGGGTTCGGAGGTGTTGGACCTCCCGGCAGCGCCCAAAGCTGAGGAACACTCTCAGCCCGGCACAGAGCCTCATCCAGATCGTGAGCGCCCGTCAGCAGACCGCTGAGCCCGCGCTCCTCCTTGAGACCGAGGTGGTGGGCGACGCACGGTTTGCGCAGGTCGCCGTCCACAATCAGCACCCGGTCATTGCGCTGCGCCAGGGTCAACGCGAGGTTCAGTGAGGTGCAGCTTTTGCCCTCGTTGGGCTGCGGGCTGGTCACCAGCAGTACCTGAGGCGGACGGACCGCTGTTGAAAGCAAAATCGAGGTTCGCAAAGCCCGATAGGACTCGGAGAGCGCGGACGTGGGGCGCTTCAACACCGCCAGCGCGACGGCGCCGTTGGTGGGTACCTTGGCGAACACACGGCCTTTTCGTTGGCTTCCTCCCCGTCCGTAGAGCTTGTTACCTTCGGACCCTGCCGCCGGCACAATGGCCAAGGCCGGCGCAGCAATGAGCCTCTCCACGTCTTCAGCGCTTTTGATGGAATTGTCCAGCCCTTCCTCGATGAAGGCGAACGTCACCCCGAGAATAAGGCCAACGATCAAAGCGATGCCGATGTTGAGCAGCCGTTTGGGACGGACGGGAGAGGAAGGGACAAATGCGGAGTCAATCACGTGAATGTTCGTCGCGCGCAAGCCCGCTGAGACCGTAGCATCCTTGAGCCGTTGCAAGAGGCTGTCGTAAAGCTGTTGATTGGTGTCGAACTCTCTTTTGAGAATGTTGTGCTGAATCAGAAGCTGATTGAGCCTGCCCACTTGCGCTTTTTCTTGGATCACTGCGCCCGACAGCAATCGTTCCCGGCCTTGAGCAGCGACGTAATCGTTGCGGATGCGCTCGATCAACTGCCGCCTTTCGGCGTCGATGAACGACTCCACTGTCTTCAACTGGCTTTGCAGCCGCACCACCTTGGGATACTTTGGCCCGAATTCGCTAAGCGCGTCCGCGTACTGCGCGCTCAGGTCGGCGTCGCGCTCTTCGAGCCGCTGCAAGAGCTCGTCCTGCACCAAGACGGCGGCTTGCGACTGGTTGGAACGCGCCAGCTCGTATAGCGACTGCTTCTGCACCCGGTCGTTTTGGGCCGCCGTCAAATCCCGGCTGAGGTCGTCGAGCCGCTGCTCGACCACGTTTTCCTTGTCACTGACGTTGACAATGGCATTCTGTCGTTCATAGTCCACCAGCACTTGCTGCGACTTCTCGACTTTGGCCTTCAGCTCATCGAGTTGCTGCTCCATCCAGCCCGACGCTTGGCGAGTGGCGTCGTACTTCGTGCGAAAGTTGTATTCGGCATAGTTGTTCACGAGCGCGTTGGCCACCGCGGCCGCCAGCGCCGGGTCTCGGCTCTCAAAGCTGACCTCCAGCATGCGGCTGTTACGCATCAACTCCACATGGAGGCGGTTGCGGAAGGCCTTGATGAGGTGGCCCTGCCTGGGAGCGCCGGCATCAGAATTCCCAGCATCGTTCCCGCCAGCCTCAGAACTGAACTCGGGTTTGTGCTCGAGTCCGAGTTGCTGAATCGTTTGCCACGCCAGCGTGTCGCTTTCCAGGACATTGACCTGCGTCTGCAAGAACGCGTCGTCGCTCGGCGTGCTGCGGTACAGGTCGCTCAAGGATTGAATCTCGGGCGCTTCAGCCTCGACTTCCACTCGCGCCACCGCCTTGTACACGGGTTGCATTTTGAAGGATACGATCGCCACCAGAATCACGAGAATCAAAGCGGCCGTCAGGACGGTCCAGCGGCGCTTCGCCAGGACGTGCCAATAGGTCCGCAAGTAGAAGTAAGTGTCGGTCCTTTCCAACTCAACGTCCGCCAGATGAGCGGCAGAGTGCCTCGGAGGTAGGGCGCGAGCGTTGGGTTGGAACGGCTCCAGGGACTGGGTTTCGATCATGACGGTATCAGGGAAGTCTCCAGATGATGACTCCCGTAGCGGCCTGAACGGCAGCCTCAGCGGCCCGGCGCATGGCGCGCTGGCCGAGACTGTCGGGAACGAACAGGATCTCGTTGGCCTCAAGCGGCTGGTCCGGGGCTCGCCCGGCGAGGATGTCCTTTACTCGCACGGGGGTGCCTTGAGCGTTTCCGGAACTGGCTGTCTTTGGCGGAATGATGAGTGCGTCGTTGCCACGCGCCGTTGGCTTCAAATCCTCCGCCAGGGCGAGCGCCTTCAGGACGGTCATCGGTTGGTGTTCGCTGGTGAGAACGAACCCGCCCGGGCGATTCACCGCCCCCACGACGTAGACGATCCCGGCGCGCTCTACGGTGACCCGGTCGCCCGGGTAGAGGTCGAGGTTTAGCAGCGGATCGTTTGTCTCCATCAGGCGCTTGAGATCAACCTGCGCCGGGGCCGCCTCGGCGTCACGGTCGCCATCGGTATTGGCAGGGCGCAAGCTTGCGTTTCCGCGAGATACAACTGCTACGTCACCCGCGTCATCGGCGAGCCCCTCGGCTTGGGCGAGCACGTCCAGGAGCGTCGTCTTGCCGAAGACGGGGTAAATTTGGGGCCTCTTCACTGCGCCCTCGACGGCCACCGAGTGAAGGCGAGACTCTGCAATTTCGACTGTGACTTCGGGGTTCCGCACCAGGCCGCCGTTCTGGAGCCGTTCGCGGATCGCACCTGAAAGCTGATCGGGCGTGAGTCCGGCGGCTGAAATCGGGACGTCAACCAGGGGTATTGAGATGGCCCCGGTCGGGCTCACCCGGTAGCGGCGCGACATTTCCGGTACATCGAACACCGTAATGTCAAGCAGATCGTCCGGGCTGATTACGTAGTCGCGCGGCGCGAGCACGTGCGTCTCAGCCCGGGTTTCACTCAGTGAAGCCAACGCGGCCCTCGGCAGTTCTTGGGACAGCACAGGCTGAACCGCAGCCAACGCGATTGCAAACGCAGCCGCGAGTGTCGCGGCTGCAGCGCTGATCCTTTCGCCCAATTGTCGTTTCAGCACGCGTATCTCGTGGAGGGATAGCTCGAACGGCGGGCCACACGTTCCACACTCGCCGCGTCAACTTCCACCGACGCCGACTGCTGCAAAAGCTCAACCGAGAGCACAAGACGAAACACGCCTTTCCAGCGGGTCAGAATGCCTTCCATGTAAGCGAGTGGGCCCTTTTTCACCCTCACCCAGTCACCAGTTTTCAGGAAGGGATGGGGCTCCACTCTCGAACCACGCTCCGTCAACTGGCGCACGGAATCGATCTCCACCTGCTCGATGGGAATGGGGCGGTCTGCGTTCGAAACAAAATGGAAGACCCCGGGGGTGGTGAGAACCTGGATGCGCCGGTCAAGACCAGCCCGAAGGAAGACGTATCCCGGAAAGAGTGGAAGAGAGAGTTCCTTGCTACGATCCTGCCACTCGTGGATCGCGCGATACAGCGGTAGAAAGACCTCAAATCCTTTGCCGCTGAGACACTGGGCCACGGACTTCTCGTGTTGGTGGCGCGTGCAGAGAGCGTACCAAGGTGAAATCGCGCCATCCGCCTTAACGTTTGGGTCCACGTGTTGCATAAAGCTCCGCCCTGTGACTTACAGGAGCCGCTCCTGTAAGCCAAAAATGTTGTCCGTTCAGCGAGCGCCTGCCGCGGGCACTTGAGAGCTATGCCGCACCCTGCGGCTTGGTTTCCTCGCTTGCGGGCTGCGCCATGAACGCCGCGGCCTCCGCGCGCTGCTCGGCCGGCAGATGGAAGATTGCGGAGCCCGCCGTAGGAACTCTGGTCAGGAGTCCCCGTTTCACGAGCCAATCCAATGCCTGGCCGGTCTCCTCGACGTCCCGACGAATCGTTTGGCGCAGCAGGCGCCAGCGCGCCACACCTTCGAGGTCGTCAGCCGCCTGCGGATTATCGAGGAAGTAGCTCAAGATATCCTTCGCGATGTCCTCGAGCGTGGCATGTGGCATCGGATTCCCCCTCCGGCAACCTGATGCCATAATGCAAGCGAGTAGCCGATCTCCGATGAACCTGAAAGCGCCCGTGAGAGTGCCGCTTGACGAAAAGTGTGAGGAAGGCACGAATGAGCGAGTGAGGCTGAATCCACCCACTTCTGGTCTCGCAGAATCGAGTGGAAGGCCTGTTCTTAGCGGAATGATGCGGGGTTCGGCGCGGTGGGTCCGAAACAGCCCGGCGAGGGCCGGTTTTGACCCGCCCCACTATATCGCCTTGCGGCTCAACGAGTACTTCTTGGCCAGCCGTCCGAACGCTCGCCGGTCCTTATGAGCTTCCTGGGCAGCACGGGTGATGTTACCGTGGTGCTTGAGCAGCATCTCCTCGACGTACAGCCGCTCAAAGGACGCGACCGCCTTGGCACGCGCTTGGCGGAAGGTGGTGGCGATAGAGACATCCGTCTCGGCGAAGCCGGGCAAAGTGATGTGGGTGGGTAGAATCTGATGACCTGTGCTTAGCACGACTGCTCTCTGGACAACATTGAAGAGCTCACGAATGTTGCCCGGCCAACGGTATTGCTGAAACGTGCGCAGAACGCCGGGGGAAAAGACCCTTGGCGGCGCGCCAACCGGCCGCGGGAAAGATTCGAGAAAGTGCTTCGCGAGTACTTCGATGTCGAGAGGCCGCTCGCGCAGCGCCGGCAAGCTGAGCTGCAGAACGTTGAGGCGGAAATAGAGATCGGAGCGGAAGTGTTTCTCGCGCACCAGCGTTTCAAGGTCGCGATTGCTGGCCGCCAGCACCCTGACGTTCGCATGCGTGAACCGGTCCGCACCCAGCGAGCGGTAGGAGCGCTGTTCAAGAAAGCGTAAGAGCTTGGCCTGCACCGTGAGTGACAGCGAGTCAACTTCATCCAGGAACAAAGTTCCGCCTTCTGCCATCCCCGCCAAGCCCTTCTGCTCGGTGTGTGCATCGGTAAAGGCGCCTCGAGTGTGGCCGAAGAGCTCATTCTCGGCGAGGTGCTCGGGCAAGGCGCCGCAATCAACCGGAATGAAAGGAAAGTTGCGCCGTGCACTGAGATGATGAAGGGCTCGAGCACACAGCTCCTTCCCGGTGCCGGTTTCACCCAGCAGCAGCACTGGAGCGTCACTCGCTGCCAGCAGAGGAATCTGATTCACCGTCCGCAAAAACGTCGGGTCCTTACCCACCAGTTGGGCAAATCCCATCTCCTGTGCGAGCTTGTTCCCAACCCATTCCCGCTCTGTCTCGGCGCCTCCGAGCAGCCGCATCACACGCTCGCCGAATTCATGTTCACGCGGGGGCCAGAACACGAAATCGTCCGCGGTTTCGGCGGCGGCCTGCAATAGGTCCTGGTCAAGCTCATTCGGCAGCACGGCCAGGATGGGAGCCGCCGGAGACCATTCCCGGAGGGTTCGAAGCAGGGTCGCTGCCCGCGCAGACTCCGCCGGAGCGAAGGCAATGATCAGGCGCGCGCTCAAGCTCTTGACCTGCTCTGAGGTTGCTGAATGCCAGTCGAGGTGATGTTGGGAGAATACGGCGTCCTGAGGTAACCAACCGTCGAGAAGCGGCGCAGACGTGTCCGCCTCATCGCTGATCACCAATAAATGGTGCGGCGTGCCCATCCCCGATTGCACCTCCCCCCGGAATGGGCGGGAGTTTTACACAACTGTTGCTTCAAGTCAAGCGCGACAGCGCGACTGCAGCCGTTTCGGAATTCTGAACGTTGACAACAAGGATTGAGAGGCATGGGTGGCATGCCCACAGCGAATCGAGGCCGCAGATGAATCGAAGGCTATTTTCGACGACAAGAATTTGGGAGGTCTGAGGGCCTCGAGAGGCA